>JBJTMR010000138.1:0-14773 GCA_046070625.1 Bdellovibrio sp.
CAAATCAATGGTTCTATTAATCGTCGCAACCTTTTGGTTGTGCTACGTGGGCATTACTGCGACTCAATTTTATTTCAACGTCGCGGATATGACTGATCGAGTGGTGGAAAACAAGCAATCACAAATGATCTATGTTGAAGACAGCCAAATTTCTTCCTTGGTCGGCGACAATCCTTCATTAGTAACTGCGAACTTAAACAAAGCGCGCGAGCTAAATCTGATCCATTTCTACATTCTACAAAAAGGTTCGGAAGTTGTAAGCTTTAACAACAACGGAAACAGCGCTGACACCATCAACACTGACTACAAAATCTTCAATCAGATAATGGCAACAAAAAGCCTGGCATTTCGTACTATTAAAATCATGGACTATCGCCTGACCGTGGGTGTTTTCCAGAATAAAAATAAAATCATTTGGCAAACCGCTTGGGAATATAAAGGTATGTTGCTGCGCGACCTTGTCTCGGTCACAGCTTTCCTGACAATGATCGTATGGTTGTTTTTAAAAGATATTTTGGATCTAAGTAAAGTTCTTGCTTCTCGTGAGCGCAATAAAATGTCCAAAATTCGCGCGCTATCGAAAGAGGGCGCAACACTTCTGCATGCCGCTCAAACCTATGAGGCCACACAAAAAACTTTAAGCTACGAAAATAAAGTTTACACAGAAACGCTGACCCCAGCCATCGTTCACGAAATCAAGTCGGGTCGTAAAGCTCCGTACGCTTTTCAAACCAGCATGGTTCGGGTTGACCTGAATGGCTTCACACAAATCTTCCTCGATAAAAAAGACGAATACGTGACTGAAATGATGAATGCGTACTTCACCCGTTCTCGTGAAGTGATCGAACGCTATAATGGTTTGATCTATCAATATGTCGGTGATGAAATCGTTTTCCATATCAAAGAAGAAAATTGCAACTCACAGGCAATGTCCTTAGCTTGTTTGCGCGCAATTTTTGAAATCGCTCAAGACATTGAAAATCATTTACCCACAGGGGCAGATCACTATTTCAAAGTAAAAGGCTCGTTTGTCATCGGCAAAATCCGTTTTGTCCCGCAAGACTCCGGATATGGCTTATCCGGCTTACCATTAATCGAGTCTGCGCGTCTGCTAAGCCAAGTCGATGACAAAGCTAAAAGCTCCGTGACCTTTTACAGTGAAGCTACCTCATCGGTCGACGAGCTTTGCACTATCGGCGAATCAAAAACGACTTTATTAAAAGGCTTTTCAACACCCTCAACCCTTTGCAAGGTCACCGAGTTCGCACCGATAGAGCGCATTCTGGGTCGCCATCAACTGGAAAAGCTAACTTACTATCGCAGTGATAACGATCTTATTAAGATTTACGACTTTATTAACAGATGCCTTTCCGAAAAAGATGAAACCAGCTTTTTCCGCGTTTATGGCACTCTGAAGACACTTAAAATTCAACAAACGAGCCTTGCCCAGGTGGAAGCTTTCGAAAGATTACTATCCAACACAAGAACTTTAAATTTACGTGGCGATGTGAATGATAAAGTTTTAGCTTCAGTCATTTCGTTGGCTGCAACTTTAGTTCCTCATGCCTTTGTTGAAGATTCTTTACTGCAGCTTTTAGAAAGATGTCTTGAACACAACGATCCACGCACCCGCGCGAATACCATTATTGTTCTTGGGGACCTAGCTCAGGATGTTAGATTTTTGCGGAAATTTATCTATGCAAGTCATAACCGCGTATCTGCGGACGCCTTACTGGTAACAGGAAAACAAAGCTTTGACGGAGAGTTAGCCAAAAAGCTCAATGAGTTTTTGGATTCAAAAAATCCGCTTTTCAATGCCAGCGGATCCTTCGTGGTAAAACATCTTGCAGAACACTATAAGACTACAGATCCGGTTTTCTATGAAACAAACTCGGACCTGCAAAAACTTGTGAAAAAAGTCGCTTAAGATTTTTTTAGCTTAGAAGAAATCCACGGCCAAATCATTGGAATCAAAGACACTCCGATCACGCCAAAAATCACGATATGAAAATTGCGTTTTACAACTGGGATATTTCCAAAGAAATGCCCCGCTAGAACAAACAAAAATACCCACGCAATCGCACCCAAAACATTGTAAGAGATGAACTTACGATAGTGCATTCCACCGATACCCGCCACAAACGGAGCAAATGTACGAACGATCGGTGCAAAGCGCGCGGCCACAATCGTAAAAGCTCCCCAACGATCATAGAATGCCTTTGTTTTTTCCAAATATTCTTTCTTAAAGAATCGAGAATTCGACTCAAACACCTTGGGGCCCAGATATTTGCCAATATGATAGTTGACGGTGTCTCCTAAAATTCCGGCGATTGTTAGAACAATCAGCACCGTCCACAGATTTAAGCCACCATCGACTACAGTAAACGCACCCAAAGCGAACAACAGAGAATCCCCAGGCAGGAACGGAGTAACAACCAACCCTGTCTCCGCAAAAATAATCAGGAAAAGAATCACATAAAGCCACGGGCCAAAGAACACAATCCATTCAGCGATGTGCTTATCAAGATGAAGAATAATATCCATAAATTGCATCATAGAACCCCCGGGTCATCATCTTGCCAAGGGCCTTTAAATTTGCCAATTGATATTAGGGACTTACTCAGGTTTTAGGGCTCTCAGTGCCCTAAATTGCCTCGCAATTGCACTTTTTGCGGGAGCTATCTTTTTAATTGGGGTCCTTTGCAATTTAATCCCTATTGAGATCACCACTGCCATGTTTTATCTCGGAATGCTCCTTGCTACTAAGGACAGCGCCATCATCAAATCGGCGGAGAAAACATGAGAACGTCCCTCGTTAAGACCCTTATTAGTGCCATTGTCATTACGGTTGTTACCTCGACAGGCCTCGCCCATGATCTACCTACCACCACAGCCCATATTAAACGAATTCAAAAAGAGATCGCCATAATCAAAGCTCGTCAAAAAAAAGAAGCTGATCTGATGAAGTGGTATCGTCAAAAAGAAGCCGCCTTAGCTAAACAACGACAAAAACCTTGGCAGATCATTCCCTCGTCAGAAGAACGCAAACAAGCTCGCGCAGCTGAGGCGATCGCTGAACTCATTGAACAAGACGATGTGAATATCGAGAACTATGAAACCAGCATACGCCGTTATGCTTGGGCTTATGTGGTTGTCTATGATTCCGAGGCCAACAAGAACTATCGCATCGCAAAGAACCTTGTTCCTTATATAGAAGAGGGAAACCAAATTCTTGAGGATATTTCTAAAGCCCAAGATGAAATTAACACAGCCCAAATGACTGAAACCATGAGCTTTGTGGGGAACATCTATGGGGCACGCAGTGGCGCCGTATACAGCAAGATGGGATCTAATGCCACCGTCAAGGCTCGCCAGCTAGCTCAAGACACGATCAACAAAGCTGCCGTCTATTTTGCAAAGATTAAAGCGGGAGGAAAGGCTCAAACTATCCAACTCTCAAACGAAAAAATTGAGAAAAGTGGATTTGCTTACAACGAGGCCACTAAATCTGTGAACTCAGCAATCGCAATCGGGAATTTGTCTGAAGCCTACACGCAACTTAACAATGCATCGGACAACATCGACATCATTGTCACGTCCCTGGTGGACAGCGTTCATATGCTAGAAAGAAAGAATGAAAAAATCGCGGTCAAATTGGCTAACAAAATTCTATCTCAAAATGTTGCCCAGTAATTTAAGACCCTAGAAACACAAAAACCGCCCAGAAGGCGGTTTTAGATGGCGGAGAGTGAGGGATTCGAACCCTCGAGCCCCGCGAAGGGCTGCCAGTTTTCAAGACTGGTGTATTCAACCACTCTACCAACTCTCCGTCGACCGTTTTATGGGTTTTGGTAGGAGTATTCAAGTGGTTGTTGTAATGACGCGCCGTTTATTTTTGACGAATCTCTGTTCTGCCGCCCATGTAGTTCTGAAGAGCTTTCGGAATTGCCACTGAACCATCCTCACGCTGATAGTTCTCAAGGATAGCAACCAAAGTTCTTCCAACTGCCAAAGCCGAACCATTCAAAGTATGTAAAAACTGAGGTTTCCCACCAGCCGTACGGAAGCGAATATTTGCCCGACGAGCTTGGAAGTCCTCAAAATTCGAGCACGAGCTGATCTCTCGATACATGTTTTGCCCCGGCAACCAAACTTCAAGGTCATGAGTTCTAGCCGATCCAAAGCCCATGTCCCCTGTGCATAAGAGCATGCGACGGAATGGCAACTCCAGATCCACCAGAACTTGCTCCGCATGAGACGTCAATGCCTCATGGGTCTCATAGGATTTATCCGGATGACAGAAGGTCATCAGCTCCACTTTGTCGAACTGATGCTGACGAATCAAACCTTTGGTGTCGCGACCCGCGCTTCCAGCTTCAGAACGGAAGCATGGAGAATACGCACAGAAACTTTGCGGAAGATCTTTTTCATCCAAGATCTCGCCATTGTAGTAATTCGTTACAGGAACTTCTGCTGTTGGAATCAAAAACAAATCAGACCCTTCCAAGTGGAAAACGTCTTCTTTGAATTTCGGAAAATTTCCCGTTCCCAACAAGCTATTTGAGTTCACCATAAATGGTGGAATCATCTCGGTATAACCATGACGGGTAGAGTGCATGTCCATCATGAATTGGATCAATCCGCGTTCCATTTGCGCCGCTGCACCCTTAAGAAAGGCAAAGCGAGTGCCTGTGGTTTTGCCGGCACGCTCAAAATCAATAATGTTTAAGGCTTCACCTAATTCCCAGTGTTCTTTTGCTTTAAAAGAAAACTTCGTTGGTGTGCCTACAACTTTAATTTCTTTATTATCATCCGCAGAAGCACCTACAGGCACTGAAGAATGCGGTTTATTCGGCATCACAAGAGCCAAGTTCAAAACTTGTTGATCCGCTTCGGCAGCTTTAACCTCAAGATCCTTCACGGTACCTTTTAGTTTTTCAACTTCCGTTAAAAGCTCAGAGGCGTCTTTACCTTCACGTTTCAATTTGCCGATTTCACCAGAAAGCTTGTTTTGATTTGCTTTCGCGGACTCCGCAGAAGCAATCATCTCTTTACGTATTTTATTAAGATTCATGATTTGCTCAAGAATCTCTGGATTTCCACCACGATTGATCAAGGCCTGCTTGTATTCATCGTAATAAGAAGTTCCATTTTCAGCTTTTTTTTCGAGAAGTTTAATATCGATCATTCTAGAAAGTCCTCGTTAGGGTGCGACCAGTATATACATTCTTAAAAGCATCCCGACAAGGACGACAATCAAATCAAAAATTAAGATTTGACCAAAACTCCAAGGCCCCAGGAGTTTCATAATCACTGCCATCACCACTATCACTGCAAAAATAAGAGCAAAAGTTCCATATCCAATGAGTTCCTGACCAATCAAAGCCAGCGTCATTCCGACAAAAAATCCTGTGATCAAACGCAATGCTATGTGCAGCATTGTCATCGTTGTGGATTTCACGCCTTCCTGTGCGCTTGTTGCCAATCCTCTCATCTTATCGCCAATTCCCATGGCTTCCTCCGTTGTCCGTCCTAGTTGCCGAGTCTTAAAAGTTTGTTCTCTATTTCAGCACGATCTGGTGCATTTGGGGAGAGCCCTAAATATTTATTATAGGCCTGTGCTGCAGAGCGAATATCGCCCTTCATTTCATAGATCGCGCCTTGTTCTCTGTAAATTTCCGCATACCCACTTTCGCGAGCCGCCGCCAATGTCAGCATGTCTTCTGCCACATCCAGGGAAGCTGATTGGCGATAGCACTGCGCCGCCTTCACGTAAATGTCCGCCCCTTGAGGACGCAACTTCATCGCTTGAGAATACTCCCCAGCACATTCCGTAAACTGTTTACGAGCCGTATAAATCTCTGCCGCCAAAATATAGGAATCTGCCATATTCGGATTGAGTGCTTTTTCCTGTTTGGCTGCCGCTGCCGCACCATTCAGGTCGCCCGAAGCAAAGGACGCTTTACCTATATAGTAATATGTCCTTGGAAAATTCGGATTCAACCGCTGCACACGTTTAAACTGCTGTATGGCCTCATCATAACGAGCGGTCTCTAAATACAATTTACCGGCCTGAAATAGAGCCTCCCCATCAGTAGGGTCAATCACGGCGGCCTGCAAAAGCGCCTTCAGGGCCTTGTCGTTCAAACCCAAAGCCTTATAGCTTTCTCCAAGCCCCAGCCACGCTTTCTTGTTGCGATGGTCGGCTTCAACAACTTTTTCGTAAATGTCTTTTGACTGAGAATAACGATCTTCCAGCTTATAAACTTCAGCCAAAGCCACGCGATAGTCCAAGGTGTACGAAAATCTCTTAATAAGTTCATTCAGGTAGGTGATCCCCGCATCAACCCCATTGGTTGCCGCTAACATCTTGGCATAAGTAATTTGCGCTTCTGGGTTCGTGGCATCAATTTCCACAGCCTTCGTCGCATAACGAACAGAATCTTTGGCAGCATTCTCTTTGCGTTCAATTTCTTTTTTATTCAACGGCATGATGGATTGAGCCAAGTTACCATTCGCTTTTGCTAGCAAAATATACGTATCAATATCCCCATCATACGCCTTCACGGCACGAAGGGCATAGTTCACAGCCCCTGGCATATTGTTTTTACGGAATTCCAAAAGCGCTAAACCACGCATAACTTCATAGTTGTTTGGCGCCATTCGGGTCGCATTCGAAAGAATCGTCAGCGCACCTGTAAAGTCAAAGCGTTGAGACATATAATCAGCTTGCAGTACGTAGGCAGAAATCAGCTTCGGCTCTGCCTTGATTGCCTTATTCAACCAATCAATCGCTTCGAAACTTTGGTTTAGTTGCCACAAGCATTTTGCTGCCTTCATCGCCGCCGTACCATTTTTCGGATCCATTTCAAAGGCCGCTTTGAATTCAGCCTGGGCGGCTAAATAGTCCCCTTGACGAACATACTGATCTCCAAGGAAGAGCATTTCATTATTTTGATTTTTACCGCCACTGATTTTGTCAGATCCACCTAAGCGAACCACAAGTTGGCGTAAATCCGAATTATTTGGATTCAGCGAAAACCCTCGCTGAGCCATCTCTAAGGCTTTTCGTTTTTCATTTCTGAATACGTAAATTTCGGCCAAAACATGCAAGCCATCTGCCTCAATCAAGGGAGACACGCGACTGCGGGCATCCATAGCCGCACTTAATAATGTAAAGGCAGAATCTGATTTCTTAAATCCACGGTATTCCACGACGCCCATCAGAATCTTGGCTTCGCGATGTTTTGGATTTTTTGTAAGAACATTTCGCAGAACTTGAGACGCCTCGGCGTAACTCCCTTGGGAAAGATACAGCTTCGCCAAGCCAACTTGTGGGCGCAGCCACTTTTCCCACATCTGTGCAGATTTCTCAAAGTAAGGAACCGCGTTCATGAAGTCGCGTTCTCCTTCAAGGAGAGTCGCTTTATAATAATATAATACTGGCAATAAAGAAAACGGTTCGGAGTTTTCTAACACTCCTTCAACCGTACCGCGCGCTTCGCGAAAACGTCCTGTAGTCAAAAGTTTCACTGATTCGCAAACTTGACCAAAAGGACTTACGACATTAATGGCGCGGGTCCCTTGCGTGACCATGGCAATTGTTTTTTGATCTTGAGCATCTTGTTTGGCAAACGGCCACAGCTCTCCGTAAACCACGCACAAAAGTCCGCGCACCTCAAGATTCGTCGGTGCACCTTCAACAATTCCAACAAGTTTGTTTTGCGCTTCGAAATAGGAATCAAAAGTATCTTGCTCCATCGCAAAAAGCGCTTCGTTTAATTTCTTTTTCACATCAGCATCACTTAAGCTTACTGAGCTTTTTCCAGGAGCCAGGAGATGAATCTTGTCTCCTTGAGAAGGACCGCTATCCCATAAAAGCCATACGCCCAAAATGAACACTACTAGCAAGATTGCCAAAGGCCCCTTAAGAGCACTGACGATTTCGCCTTTTTCCATATTTTTTATATTGGAAAGTTCGATGACGTTATTGTTACCACCACCAGATACACTTTTAGGTACACTGGCAGGAGCAATCTGTGCAGCTTGCAATACGTCGATCTTTGGAGCCTTTTCAATTTCCACACGCAGCTGTGCTAAACTTGCTTTAGAAGGGCCCTTAGACATTGTATCGTTAGCGGCGTTTGTCGGGTTTGCAGCATTCGTAGAATTCGCCGTGCTGATGGAGCTACCATGGCCAGCCTGAGTCGGTGGCTTCATGATCACCGTTTCGGCTTCCATTTTTTGGGCTTTTTTAGGGTCGACATCAACAACACCCTCTAAAGCTTCAAGAAGCTTGTCATAAAAAGCTCCTTCTTTAGAGATCTGTGTCCATTGACCATCAGGCAATTTCGAAATCATCTCTTGGCCGGAAAACACGCCCTCACCAATCATTCGCAGAATGGCTTCCGTTGAATAAGGACCTTTAATTTGTCCATTTCGTGTTCTAACAACCCAAGTGACCTGAATTCGTGACATAGATGCCTGATTATACTGAGGTTTTTGACAAAGGACTATCGTCCCCACGTTCACAGTCTCAGGTCTGTGCTTTGGTCAAGGAAAGTGGTTCCAAACTTGAACCTAAGTACCAAGTTGGAATTACCTTTGGTTCCAATTCGAGTTTTGTATGCTCAGAAATTACACCTCAACTCAAATTTAGAAGATTTGAGCAACTGTCTCAATTTGGCACAGACCTTGCTCTAGGGAGTAGTGTCCGTTAGTTACTTGGGAGAAAATGACCGTGGTAAAAAACGCTTTGATTGCAGTTTACATCTTAATCGTCCTAGCGATCTCCGCTGTGGCTCGTGCAGGTGTTTTACCTAACAACGCAATTCAAGGCGACGAAATCAATGGTTCTAATTCTCAAAACTATAACTATCAGACTCGCGTAGGCGATCTTGTTGCTTTGCAAAACGGTTCGTTGGTTCTTGTTATCGACCAACAATATTCCATTTTAGTTAAAGCCGATTTTGACCTAACACCTTTTATTGGTTCTAAAGTTGTGATTAGCGGTATCGAACTGGAACAGCAACTTGCTCCCGTATATGGGCGCTACTCTGTGGATCCCCTCCCTGGTGTAGTGTCTGGGAATAAGATTGTTGTATTTCATGTGTTTGGTATCTCTGAGGTTATTCAATAACCTTGATCATACGGGTCTCAGCCCCAATCCCCTCCGTGGGCTGAGATCATTTTTTAAATCTTAAAAAGGTCAGCGGATCCCCTCCTTGCTGGCCTTTTTTCTTTTTAGGCGTACGTAGACTTTAATGCCGACAAAAGAAAAGGGGAGCTGATGAAGCTCCCCTTATTTTTTTTATTTCTCTTTTAAATTAAAACTACTCAATACGTTTAATCTTCGCACCCAGTGACGACAACTTGTCTTCTAATTTTTCATAACCACGGTCCAAATGATAAATACGATTTACAACCGTTTCACCTTTAGCAACCAAACCTGCCAAAACCAAACTTGCACTTGCGCGCAAGTCCGTCGCCATGACTGGAGCCCCCGTTAAACTATCAGGACTTCCGCGCACAACCGCAACACGAGTTTTCGGAGTGATATCCGCACCTAAACGAGTCAACTCTGTCACGTGCATAAAACGATTCTCAAAAACAGTCTCAGAAATCACGCTTGTGCCATGAGCAACAGTCATCAAAGCCATAAACTGAGCTTGAAGATCTGTCGGGAACAGTGGGTGAGGAGCCGTTGTGATATCTACAGCTTCCCATTTATCCGCCGGAAACACTGTCATCGTATTTTCAGTCGTTTCAATTTTGAATCCAGCTTCGCGCATTTTCAAAATCAACGCCTCTAGGTGGGCCGGTACACAGTTCGTCACCGTCACTTGTCCCTTTGTGATTGCTCCTGCAATCAACAAAGTACCTGCTTCAATACGATCTGGCATAATGCTGTGTTTTGCTGGTGTCAGTTGTTTAACACCTTCAATCCGGATAACGCTTGTCCCATGACCACTGACCTTCGCACCCATTTTGTTAAGGTATTCCGCAAGATCTACAATTTCTGGTTCCTTCGCCGCATTCTCAAGAATCGAGATTCCGTCAGCAAGAGCTGCTGCCATCATCACGTTCTCAGTTCCTCCCACAGTGACGGTTTCAAAAAGGAACGTTGAACCCTTCAGCTTCGGACAAGCTGCGTGGACGTAACCTTCTTTTTGAGTGATTGTGGCACCCAAAGCTTTGAAACCATCAAGATGCAAGTCAATCGGGCGACTGCCAATTGCACAACCACCAGGTTGCGACACGACAGCTTCACCATATTTTGCAAGCATCGGTCCCATACACAAAAAACTTGCGCGCATTTTGCGAACAAGTTCGTAAGAGGCTTCAAAAGATTCAGGACGGTGAACCGTCACATGGAACTCATTGCCAACCCATTTCGTTTCACAACCCAAGCTTTGCAAAAGTTCAGCAGTGGACTCAATATCTTTAAGCTTCGGCATGTTGGTAAATACGTGTTCACCTTCAGCTAACAATGTAGAAAACAAAATTGGCAAAGCCGCATTCTTTGCGCCACTTGCAGCAACTGTTCCTTTAAGGGGGCCATTTCCCATTACGACCATTTTATCCATGCTTAACTCCGTAAACTATTCTGTCAAAAGCGGCGAGATCCTTCACGACGCTGACGTTTTTAAATATTTCTAAATTTCTAAAATGGCTCTGCATAGCCGGGCCCTGAGTCATTCCCATTTCCATCAACATGATAGCATCTGTTGACAAGAATGGAGCGTAAGCTTGAGACCAACTCTTCAAAAGAGCCAATCCACCATCTTCCGCATACAACGCCGAAGCTGGCTCAAACTTCCTAACGTTCTCCTGAACATCTGGGTCATTAGGCGCAATATAAGGAGGATTAGAGACTAATACGTCGATAGAATCCTGTCCCATGAAGTCTTTGAAAGATGAAATTACAAGTTCGATATTGCTCGCATCTGCATGAATAAAACGAACACGATCTGCTACACCTAAGGCTTCAGCATTTCTTTGTGCAACTGCAATTGCACCTTCAGATAGATCTACTGAAACAAGCTTTGCCTGAGGCAGCTCTTTAAGCAGAGTTAATCCAATACACCCAGAACCAGATCCCAAATCCAACAAAGTGTAAGATTGCTCTTTATCTGAAGTCCATTTTAACACTTCTTCTATGATGTGTTCAGTTTCCGGCCTTGGAATCAAAGTCGTGGAATTCACCTCAAACCTGTAATTGAAGAAATCACGATAACCCAAAATATAGGCAACTGGTTCACCCTGAGCCCTGCGACGAACAAGTTCACGCAAGCCTGCAAGTTCGGCTTCGGAAAGTGGCTGATCAAATTTAAGATAAAGCTGAATACGCTCAAGTTTAAGAGAGTGCGCAAATAAAAGCTCAGCATCAAGACGAGGCGTCTCGATCTTTTTTTCTTTAAAAAATGCGATGGTTTTATCGAGTACTTCTTTGAGTTTCATTCAACCTAAGCTGAGGTCTGCTTTTTTAGAGCCTCTGCTTGGAAGTTAGCAACGAGTGGGTCAATCAGCAACTCAAAAGATCCACCCATGACTTGATCCAGCTGATGGATGGTCAACCCGATACGATGGTCAGTGATGCGAGTTTGAGGGAAGTTATAAGTGCGGATACGCTCTGAACGATCGCCCGTTCCAATTTGATCTAAACGTACGTCAGAAGCTTCTTTACGAGCTCTGTCGTCTTCGATTTGTTGAAGTTTAGCGTAAAGGATTTGAAAAGCACGCTCACGATTGGCTGATTGTGATTTACCTTCTTGGCACTTTACGTCGAGACCAGTCGGAAGATGCACAACACGCACGGCAGATTCAGTTCTATTGACTGACTGACCACCCGAACCCTGAGATCGCATTGTTTCAATGCGTACATCAGACATCGGAATGTTGATCTCTTTAATCTCAACCTCTGGAATAACTGCAACTGTTACTGTGGACGTATGAATACGGCCGGCAGCTTCGGTTTTTGGAACACGCTGCACGCGATGAACGCCTGATTCGTATTTCAATTTACTGTAAACAGCATCACCCGTAATTCCGGCGATGATCTCTTTTGCGCCACCAACGTTACCTTCAGAGAAGGATAACATTTCAACTTTCCAGCCTTGAGCGGAAGCAAAATGCATATATCCACGGAAAAGCTCGTCAGCAAATAAAGATGCCTCGTCACCGCCCGCACCCGCACGAATCTCCAAGATAATATTCTTGTCGTCGTTAGGATCCTTAGGGATTAACGCAATTTTAAGCTGTTGTTCAAGCTCAGGAAGAATAGCTTCAAGTTCTTTAACTTCCTCACGAATCATTTCACGCATTTCGGGATCTTGTTCCGCCGTCAAAAGCTCCTTGGAGGCCTTTAAGTTTTCCGTTTTCTTTTTATAGTCGCGGAAAGGAACAACGATCTTTTCTAAGTTGCCAAGTTCTTTCATCAAAGCGCGGTACTGCGTTTGGTTCGAAGCAATATCAGGGCGTTGAAGAGACATATTTACTTCTTCATAGCGTGATTCAACTGCTTCCAATTTAGAGAACATGGGACTTGCTCCTAGAACTGATGTGAGATCGTGTTGATGTGCAGAAATGAAAATGCGGTTCGAATTGGGAACCGCATTTCACATAAGAGAGCCCTCCGAATGGAGGTCTGCAATTTACTTTTTGCCGTAACGTTTTTTGAAACGATCGATACGACCTTCAGTATCCATTACACGCTGTTTACCAGTGAAGAATGGGTGAGATGCAGAAGAGATCTCAACTTTAACTAATGGATATTCTTTACCATCTTCCCACTTAACCATTTCGCCAGAGCTAAGAGTAGATGTTCCCAAGAACATAAAGTCGCAAGAAATATCCTTGAAAACGACAGTGTTCACTTTTGGATGGAGGTTTTGTTTCATGACCTGATTCCTTCTAAATAATTTAACCTATGGGTCTTAAGCTGTAAGGATTTAACACAGTGAATACTCCGTGTCGAGCAGAAATAGCTGCTTTTTTTAGCAACAGCGAGCCGCCAGAACCATCCTATTGGTTTTAAAATAACCTCATAATTTCATAATGTTAAGATTACCATCCCCACCTGAAGTTTTACAACTGGCCAGCATTCAATTTAGCAGAAATCAGGACCTGAGAGCGCAATTTCGACGGACATCCCGTCCATTACTGCTAAATGGTTCATGTGCAGAAATAAAAAAAGCCCACTTCATCAGTGGGCTTTTTCTTTTTAGCGTTGAATAATAAAATTATCCCGGGCCAGACATTGCTTTAAGGAAATCCATATTGGATTTCGTGTTACCCACTTTATCTAACAAGAATTCCATCGCATCGATCACGTTCATTGGCGCTAGAACCTTTCTCAAGATCCACAAGCGATTCAAATCACCTTTTTCGATCAACAAGTCTTCCTTACGAGTTCCGGATTTATTAATGTCCATACAAGGGAAGATACGTTTTTCCATAAGCTTACGATCCAAGTGGATCTCGGCATTACCAGTACCTTTAAATTCCTCGAAGATAACTTCATCCATACGAGAACCCGTGTCGATCAACGCTGTTGCGATGATCGTCAAAGATCCACCTTCTTCGATATTACGAGCCGCGCCGAAGAAACGTTTTGGTTTGTGAAGTGCATTAGAGTCCACACCACCTGACAAGATTTTGCCAGAAGGAGGAACAACCGTATTGTAAGCACGAGCCAAACGAGTGATGGAATCTAGCAAGATCACCACGTCGTGTTTGTGTTCAACCAGACGTTTTGCTTTCTCGATAACCATCTCTGCAACTTGAACGTGACGAGTTGGTGGCTCATCGAACGTTGATGATACAACTTCACCTTTTACAGTACGTTGCATATCAGTCACCTCTTCCGGACGTTCATCGATCAATAGAACGATCAACTTCACTTCAGGGTGGTTCGCCGTAATCGCATTCGCGATTTGTTGCATAAGAACTGTTTTACCAGTTCTTGGAGGGGCAACGATCAAAGCACGTTGACCTTTACCAAGTGGCGCCATCAAGTCCACAACGCGAGTCGTGTAGTCACCAGGGTTGTGTTCAAGCTTCAAACGCTGATTTGGATAAAGCGGCGTCAAGTTGTCGAACAAGATCTTATCTTTACCTTTTTCAGTCGTCTCGAAGTTTAGAGAATCAACCTTCAAAAGTGCAAAGTAACGCTCACCCTCTTTTGGAGGACGAACTGTTCCTGTGACCGTGTCACCCGTTCTCAAGCCAAAACGGCGAATTTGAGAAGGAGAAACATAGATATCATCCGGACCTGGAAGATAGTTGTAATCTGGAGAACGCAAGAAACCGTAACCATCAGGCAAGATCTCAAGAACACCAGAACCATAGATATCTTGTCCAAGTTTTGCAGCACGCTTTAAGATTTCGAAAATCATATCCTGACGGCGAAGACCGGCAGCATTTTCGATCTTAAGCTTTGTCGCAAGCTCAGTAAGCTGCGTGATGTTTTTTGATTTCAAATCTTTCGACGACAACCATGATTTTTCTTCATCAGTTAATTGGATATCTGCCAAATCAACATCTGGTTGCGCTTGAATGTTTTGAGAAGAATCATCGCCACCTGGTTGGCCTTCGTCATTGCGTCCATGACGGAAGTCACGACGTTGATTGTTCCCACGATCATGACGGTTGCGATCGTTACGATCTCCACGGTCATTTCTGTCGCCACGGTCGCCGCGATCACGATCACGGTTGTCTCTATTGTCACGATTCGGTCTGAAATCACGACGTTGCTGTTGTTGGTGTGGACGAT
>JBJTMR010000139.1:0-4141 GCA_046070625.1 Bdellovibrio sp.
TCTTCATTCAGTATATTGATCCTGAAACTCATTCGGTACGTAGTTACTATCCGGATTTCATCTATATTGACGCTGAAGGTACGTATAATATTGTTGAAGTTAAAGGCGACAATATGATGGATGATTCTGTTGTGTTGGCAAAGAAGGCCTATGCCGAAAAAATGACTGAGGATAGCGGTATGACCTATAAGATGATCAAAGGATCTGAAGTCATGGACCGCGAGTATCGGAAGCTATTTGAATGATCTATTATTTTGCATATGGCTCTAATTTAGATCCTGGACGAATTAAGAGCCGCTGTCCCGATAATCAATTTAAGGCAGTCGCGGTTCTTCGCGAGTATCGAATCTGTTTTCCTCGGCACAGCAAGGGAAATGCAGGCGGAGTTGCGAGTATTACTGAAAGCCCTGGTGGCGAAGTTCACGGGGCTGTTTATTTTTTATCGGTCGATGATCTTGAAAGTTTAGATGGATATGAGGGCTATGTATCTGGCGGTGATCGTAATGCTTATGAACGAGTAGAGGTTGATGTAGTTATTGGTGGCGATCAAATCTTGAGATGCGTTACCTATATTGCAAACTGTGACCACGCGAAGTTTCACAAACCGTCGGATGAATACCTCTCTAGGGTCGTCGATGGTCTAACTCTACTTATTGGCCACGGTATTCCTCAGTCGTATATTCAAACCGTTAAATTCGCGGCCGAAAATAGATAATTTACTATCTGATAGTATCTTTAGTGAACCTCTCTAAAATTGCATTAGACGGATACATTGACATAGAAGCGATTCGATGTGCGGCAGCGATAGGCGCTAACGAGTTTTCGAATTGATATGATTTTAGTTCGGGTAGGGTGGAGCAAATTTCCTTCAAATTTTTGAGATCCGCAGGAGTTGGATTCTCTCGGAACCCGCCTGTTGGAATATTTAACACAAAAACTGATGTTGAATCCGCCTTGAAGTAGACCTTCGCTCCATAGGTCGAGCGGTCTCTATTGTCTTGGGAGCTTGGGCCTGAATTTTTGATATATGTGTTGCGGTATTCGTGATCTGGGATAAATATTTGTCCAGGCTCTGTCAAACAGTCCCGTAGAAGTGGAATATGGTCTACGTAGGATCCTGTCTTTTCAACACCTACAACAGCGACAGATCTTTTGGTTTGGTAAAAGTGCTCAAGGAAGTCACGCATAGCTTGTACCAATCGAGCATATTGCGCGCGAAGCATGAGCGGACCGTCTTTAATAAGTAGAACTCGGTCATTTGTATAGTTCGGTAAATTTCGCAGATAATAGAATATCAGTGTGTGCTCTAGAAGATTCATCATGTCTACCGCGATGGATTCTGAGTTGGACTCGTCGTTCACCTGCGAAAGTATGCCGATGTAATCAATTAAATTCAGTGCCTTTTTGCATTTCGGACAATCGAATTCTATCTGACCCTTGGGCAGAGAAACCTTGAATCCGCAATTTTCATGAATGCAATCAAAGGATTCGGTCACGACATAATTAGGATTCCATTCGCGATAAATTAGGAACTTCAGAGTGTCGATTATCTGCCCATCGATATATCTTTTGATCTGATGAAATATTGCTTCACGGATCGATTCTGAGATGGTTTTTCCTTTGATATAAAAACCCGAAAGAGGAAGTGCAGCCACCATTGTGTCGGAGTTTTTCTTTAACAGATCCTTTACAAAAAAGGGGTCGACGATCGGTTTATTGGCCTCTCGCATCTCGTGCATATCGAGGCATATTGTTGCTACATTGATGTATGATATCTTCTTATGCTCTGCCAGACCATTCGGTATCGTTGAGATACTCCCATCGAATGCTAGAATAAAGTTGCACACCTCATTTTCGTTTGACTCAATCTTGTGGGAAGTTGCGCCTCTTTCTTCTGCGGTTGGATTTTCTCTGCTTTCGAATTGCGAAAGCAATTCTTTAATAAAAGGATCCTGCACCACCCCTAGGTGACCTAGTTTGGATGCGAACTCTCCAGGTAGTTTTGTTGACTTCTGATAGGGCATCGCGATTATCCTTCGAACTTATCGATTTGCACAGGGAGAGCGAACTTATGCGATCGTGTAATTAGACGAACAAAGCCTCGAGCTTTGGTTCTTTGGACGTCTTCGCCGACATCTTGGAACTCGTAAAAGCGACTCAGCTCGCGAATTTCCTTTTCGTCGTTTAGATGCGCGATAAAAAAGTTTTCAGTATTTTTGAGCAAGTCAGGACTAAGTGATGAAATGCTTTGTGTCGAGTATCCCACACCGATTTTTAGTTTAGCACCTTCCTTTGCCAGACGATTGTAGATGTTGGTAAGGTCCTTGTCGTTTGCTGGAAAGATGTTATGTGCTTCTTCGAAGAAAAACTGGATATGGAGATCACCAAGATTGTTGGTGGTAAACTTCTCCATTTGTGATGCAAATATCTTATGTGCAATCATCTCAGAGAAAAAATTGTAGATGTCTTCGGGGGCGTTAGATAGATCCAAGATGACGGTTTTCGATTTGTTGATGTCTTCAACGATAGATTCAAGAAGATTTCCTCCATCGGCGGAGTGGTATTTGACGATTTGTTTTAGTTTTAGTGCGCCTGATACTGAAGAACCATTTTCCTTCTTTCCGGTCATCATCGTTAGCATGGATTTGGCAGTATCATCGAAGTAGTCGTTACCACTTGAAGATTTGAAAAGGGTTTTTACGTCCTGGCTGTCAGATTCATCGTCGTAGGACTCGGAGCTCTTCTTTCCGCGTTTTGATTTCTTTTTGTCGCCGCCTTCTGTGAAAAAAGTCCATACGGCGCTGTAAACCTGCTTCGCTTCGTCCAGTGTCGTAACTGTGGAGGTAAGATCAGTTCCGTTTGCTTCGTTCACGGCCTCGATAATCTCTTTTTTAATTTTGAGATCATAGAATTTTCCTTTGGCATTCTTTGGTTCAATAAAGCCGATGCGTTTTAAAACACATTTATAGATCATTTCTTGGCGAAGATATCGTGTATATTGTCCGGGATCTGAAGTTCGTAACTCATTAAGGTCTTTCTGATTTAGAACTTCCCACTCTAGGAATGCCTTTTCGTAGTCACCGGGCTTTGCGGCGACCTGATGGTAGAGGGCTTTTATAATTGAATGGCCCAACGAAAGATCCTCATAGAAATTGGCTTTCATGATTCTGACGCCTTTTTCTGGATTGTCTCTGAGTGTGTATCTTGTACAGCGATCCGGGTACAGGTCGAAGATTGAGGTGTTGTCCTGCTCATTCTTGTAGGCGTACTCACCGTTGAGATCGAAGACGACCTGTCCAACAGGTTTTTTCGAATCGAGAATCATCTGCATGACTTTTTTGACCGTGTTGGATTTACCCATACGGGTTTTACCAAAGAAGGCGGTTCGCGATCCGATGAAGTCATCCGGTGAAGTATAGACCAGGACGTCGTTGGCTTTTTTAGTTAGGTTCGTTTCAGTATAGCGAAGGCGTCCTAATCTTTGCTTGTTATTCGGATTTACAAAAAGATTGATTAGATTTTGAAGAATTTCATCCTTCGGAACATGAACTGAGTACATATGTGATGAAAGGAAAGTTTCGATGTCTGCGCCATAGTCGATTTTTCCATGATCTTGGTTGTCGTAGAATGTACCTAAGATAGAAACCTTTAGGGCACTCCATTGCAGATCACTCTTGGTGAACACGTCAATTTCCGGCATTTGGTTTTTGTGTAATTCAAAATAGGTACGGGACACGTCAGTAGCTAGAGGGGTGCCAACGGGTTCAAGAACGCGCGCTAAGATTAGGTGCGGTGGAATGACGCCACCATATTCGTTCTGATCTACCGAATCCGGTAGGATCAGTAAAAAAGAGTTTTTAGGAATTCCGTTGTTTTTGATCTTGAAGAAGTCATTCGTGATGATTGTTGCCTCTGAGTATCCAATGTTCATCACGTAACCTAAGAAATGTGCCTTATCCTTAAGCAAAAGCTCATGATAAGACCTAATATTAGATTGTGTATTTTTGTTCATTGCTGCTAAGATCTTCTGCGTCATGACATCTCCAATAAATATAATGATATTTAGAGGGGTAGGGGACGGCAAGAGGAATATGTTAATAACGAATGAGGCCAACGGTAGCAGTGATAGACCATTTTTGAA
>JBJTMR010000140.1:0-23302 GCA_046070625.1 Bdellovibrio sp.
CGGAAAAAATACCACTTCACCGGTAGCTTGCCCTACCACTTCCTTAAACTTAGAAAAGAAAGAACGAGTCTCCGCCGGAGTTTTAAAAAGCTTCCAATTAGCCGCAAAAATCTTCTTCATAAAAAAGCCCCCAATAAAAAACGCAGCGCATGCCAAATAGGTACGGCGTACCTCGGCAAAAGAAAGGCTCCAACAATGGAGCCTTTCGAAAAATCATATATTTTTTTACCTAGCGGATTCTTGTGCGCAGGATTTCGAGGCCCGGCAACTTATCCCCTTGAAGGTACTCAAGGCTCGCACCACCACCTGTAGAGATGTGAGTCATCTGAGCCGCAAAGCCAGAAGCTTCCGCTGCTGCTGCTGAGTCACCACCACCAACGATTTTAATCGCATTGGATTCAGCGATCGCTTTGGCAACACCGAACGTACCTTTAGCGAACGCTTGATTTTCAAAAACCCCCATAGGGCCATTCCAGAAAATAGTGCCCGCTTCTTTCAAAGCCGCAGAATAGTTGCGCAAAGTTTGTGGCCCAATATCCAAAGCCATTTCGCCATCTGGGATCACAACATCTTTCGTTGTGTGCGCGTTCGCCACATCACCGAAGGATTTTGTTGCGATGTGATCTACCGGTAAAAGGAAAGATTTGTCACGAGCAGCCACGCGCTCGATCATTTCTTTGGCATAACGAACTTTGTCTGTTTCCACCAAAGAATTTCCAACTGACACACCTTGAGCTTTCAAGAAGGTATACGCCATCGCACCACCGATGATGAAACCGTCAACAACGTCCATCAATCTTTCGATAACTGCGATTTTGTCAGAAACCTTCGCGCCACCCATCACTGCGATGTAAGGGCGTTTTGGATTTTGTAGCAAAGAATCCAACATGTTGATTTCTTTTTCGATCAAGAAACCAATGCCTTTTTCCTTCATCACTGAAGGCAAAGCGTGGATTGTTGCGTGCGCACGGTGGGAAGCACCGAAAGCGTCGTTGATATAGATCTCAGCGTAGTTCGCAATTTTTTGGGCGAACTCCACAGAGTCTTTTGTCTCACCTTCTTCAAAACGTACGTTTTCAAGAAGGATCAATTGATTCTTTTTCAAAGACGGCAACAAATGAACTGGAGCATCGGAGTCTGGTTCTTCAATCAAGATCACTTCTGCGCTCAAAAGTTCTTGAAGACGTTTTGCAACGGGTTCCAAAGAGAACTCTTTGTCATCCTTTGTTTTAGGACGACCCAAGTGGGACGCCATTACGATCTTCGCACCTTGTTCCATGCAATACTGGATTGTCGGCAAAGAGGCTGTGATACGGTTTTCATCCGTAATTTTGCCACCTTCCATTGGAACATTTAGATCCAAACGAAGGAAGACAACTTTGCCTTCCAAGTTAAAGTCACGAACAGTTTTAATACCTTTAAGACCTGCTGCTGCCATGGATTAAAGACCTTTCGCAGCCATGTGTTTAAGAACGTCAACCATACGGTTTGAGAAGCCCGTTTCGTTGTCGTACCAAGAAAGAACTTTCACCATGCGTGGACCCACAACCATTGTTGTCGCCAAGTCGACGATAGAAGAATGTTTGTTGCCGTTGAAATCAATAGAAACAAGTTCTGATTTCTCACAAGCAAGCACGCCTTTCAAAGGACCATTCGCTGCTGCGATCAACGCCTCGTTCACAGATTCTTTAGTAACATCTGTTTTTGCTGTGAAGGTGAAATCCACCAAAGAAACGTTCGGAGTTGGAACGCGTACAGAGATACCGTCGATTTTGCCTTTAAGTTCCGGCAACACCAAACCAACGTTTTTCGCTGCACCGGTTGTTGTAGGAATCATGCTGACAGCTGCCGCACGAGCACGACGCAAATCAGAGTGAGGAGCATCCAAGATTTTTTGGTCATTCGTGTAAGAGTGAACCGTCATCATTGTTCCGTGCTCAACACCGAATTTATCATTCAATACTTTTGCAAGAGGAGCCAAGCAGTTTGTGGTGCAAGATGCATTGGAAATAACAAAGTGTTTCGCTGGATCGTAAGATTCATGATTGATACCGTACACCATTGTGATGTCAGCACCTTTTTCCGCCGGACCTGAAACCAAAACACGTTTCACGCTGCCTTGAATATGCTTCATGAAATCTTCTTTGTTTTTAAAAGCTCCTGTACATTCAACAACAACATCAACATTGTAGTCTTTCCAAGGAATCTCTGCCGGGTTGCGAGTTTTTGTGATGTGAACTTTCTTTCCGTTCACTACCAAGTTTTCGCCATCAACAGTTACGTCGCCATCAAAAACGCCATGTGCGGAGTCATATTTCAAAAGATGTGCAATGCCGTCGATGCTATCCAAAGAGTTAATTGCCACGATATCAAATTGCTCGTGAGCCGCTCTGAAAAATACGCGACCGATACGTCCAAAACCATTAATACCAACACGAAGTTTTGCCATTGAATGAGCTCCTTTTTAAACTCACTCAATATGGTGCCTGGAGCGCGAAAAAGCCAGTCTAGACACTCTGTCCTAGACCGGCTTTTCATAGGGGATGTAAGAATTACTAGTAGCGAGAAACTCTCAAGCTAGGACGACCATCCATAGACATGACTTTGACGAGGACATCAGCATAGCCACCCATAGATTCCATGCGCAGATCAATCGTTGTGACACGGTCACGCAGGTTCAAGTTTTCAGAAGCCAAACGGTCACCGGCATATAAAGTGCCTGTTCCTTGGTACTGGCGAATCGAAAATTGGCGACCTGATTCCGTATAGACCGTCGCATCATGAATTCTCATGCCCGCAGAAAGGGTGCGAACTTCAATTTGGTTTACGGAAACTGGGTAATCCAAGCGCACTCGAATCCACTCACCACCGGTTCTGCGCGTGATGCTAGATACCTGAATAGTGCTTTCCTCATATCTTTGCGATGGAGGAGTTGGGTAAGAAGGTGGCATTGGGCGCCCAGGGCCACGGCCATGGCCATAACCAGGACCCCGATCGCCGCGGTCACCTCTGTCACCTCGGTCACCACGGTCTCCCCGATCACCTCTGTCCCCACGACCACCGAAACTAATTTCGCTCGAATTGCTTTCATACCAAGAGCCGTTTCTGTCTTGGCAAGCAATACCACGATTGGTCTCTGAACGGTCACGAAGATAGATTGTCGATTCATACTCGCGGCAGTATTCGCCCGTACGCCCGTTGTAACCTTCACGAGTGGCCGTGAAGCGACCGCGAGCACCTGTGCGGGAGCCGTATTGACGACCATCCCAATCACAATTTCTTTGCATACCGCCCTCAAGAGATTGGCGTTGCGCATCTTCTAAGGCGCGACGATCTGAATTATCCATCTGGGAGCCCACACGACTTCCGATCATGGAGCCAGCAATAGCACCAATGATTGTCGCAGCCGTATTGCCATTTCCCTTACCAATCTTCGAACCAACCGCGCCGCCAATGACACCGCCGATAATGGCGCCGACATCTGCATTGCTTGCATGGGCAACGTTGGCAGTTTGAAAAATTGAGGTCACAACAAGTGCACTCAGGATCATTTGTTTTTTCATGTGGTGGTTCTCCTTTGCGTTTACAATCAACACAAAAGAACCTATTCCAAAGTCATGCCAATAAACTCAGAGTCACTTTGACTCCATGTTAGACGACATACATCAGAAGACAGAAATACTGCGCCGCAGTTCCCGCAATGACAAACATGTGCCAGATACCATGACCGTGCTTAATCTTTTCATCATTCAAAAAGAACAAAAAGCCTACACCATAACTTGCGAAACCTAACATGATCAAAAAAAACCCCAGAGGATGAACAGCAGCAAAAAGTTTACTCAGGACGGGTATCACCGTGGCACACATTGAAAGATAAAGTAAATTTGGCACCAGGCGATTTTCTGGTTTAAAGAAAGCTTCGATCATTACTCCCACCGCTGCAATCGCCCAAACCACCATCAACACAGAGTATCCGGGCAAACCGCGAATCGCTAAAATCATAAACGGCGTATAGTTGCCGGCAATCTTAAGATAGATGCCAATATAATCCAGACGTCGAAAGACATCCTTTTTAGGACCGTTTGAGGAGTGATAAAGCGTTGAGATGACGTAAATTAAAACCGTCGAGAAACAATAAATGAAACAGGTAAAGATCTTTTCCGAATCGTGACTTAATACCGCAGAGCGCATCAATAGCGCAGCGCCGCAGGTCGCAAAAAATGCCCCCATTAAGTGGCTAAAAGTATTAAATTTTTCACCGTCTTGAATCGCAATTTTAAAAGACATATTTTACGGTAAATCCCCCGGGCACTGAGGGCAACTGCAAAGCCAAGATCAGGACCCACAAAGATTACTTTTTTACTATCTCGAGATCCTTACATAAAAATGAATTGTCTCCAGCTACAGGTTCGATAAGTTCCCCCTCATGAAAATCGGATCAATTCTTACTGCCATCCTTATCTTGGGAACAGTCGGCTGCCAGCCCGCTGATAACTATTCCGTTTCTTTGAATGACACAGCCAACGTCATTAATGGCACTAAAGTGAATGCCAGATCGTCCAAAGCGGCACGTTCTGTTGTGTTGATAGACCTGATGAACTCCGCCGGGGTTGGGATAAGCTTTTGCACAGCAACCCTGGTAGGTCCCCATACGATTTTGACCGCGGGTCACTGTTTTGACCCAGCCCTTCTGAAAGAATTTGTGAGCTTCCGTGTTTTGTTTACCAACTCGTACTCTGAAGCTTTTTTTGCGGAAAGCCGTCAGGGCGTCTATTTTAAAAAGCACCCCCAATACCACACCGAAAAAACATACGATCACGACATCGCGATCGGGATTTTCTCTGGAGACATACCCGCGGGATACAACACAGTCGCCATGGATGATGACATCACAGCCAACTATGCCAATGTAAAAACATACGTGTATGGTTATGGCAGGACTATCGATTATTCCGGTAAACCTTCGGAAAACTACCGTTACTCTGGAGGCGACCTTCACAAAGGAACACTCGAAGTCTATTCAGACTATGGGCAATTCCCAGATCGATATCATGTCGTCGCAGAAACCGCGAATCATCTATGCCAAGGGGACTCCGGTGGCCCCCAGTTTTATAACGAAGGCGGCGCTCTTAAAGTTATTGGGGTCAACTCTGCTGTTGGTGGCGAGCGCCTCAGCAACGGCTTCCGCCGTTGCACCTCTTGGTCACAGGCTACAAAAGTGGCTCCGGCGTATGAATGGTTTAAAAAAGAAGAGAAAAAAGGTCTTAGAAAACTCTAAGACTTTACCACTGAACTTTCGGGAACATCTTCAAAGCATTTGCTTTGGTTTGTTCTGCCAATTGCTCAACCGTCACGCCCTTCAAATCCGCTACGAATTTAGCCGTATGAACAACATAGGCTGAGGTGTTCTTTTTACCGCGCATCGGAATCGGCGCCAAAAACGGCGCGTCTGTTTCCACATGAATACGATCCAAAGGCAAACCCCGAACCGTATTACGTAAGTCATCGGCATTCTTAAAAGTCACCACGCCACTAATAGAAATATTAAAGCCTAAATCTAGCGCTTCCTTGGCCAACCAAGAAGTTCCTGTGAAACAGTGAATAATCCCCGTCACAGAGCCATTAAATTCTTTAAGGATATTAATCGTGTCTTCTTCTGCGTCCCGCGTGTGAATCTCTACAGGCAATCCTGTACGCTGAGCAATTGCCAACTGCGCACGGAAAGCTTCTTGCTGCTGATCACGCGGTGAAGAGTCATAGTGATAATCCAAACCGATTTCACCAATGGCAACAACCGCAGGGTCCTTGGCATGGGCCTCGATGAACTCCCCGACTTCTTTGGTGTAAACCTTTCCGTCGTGAGGATGAATTCCCAAGGTGCAATACACATCAGGCGCATACTTGTGCGC
Organism: Bdellovibrio sp.; assembly: GCA_046070625.1. Classification (GTDB taxonomy): domain Bacteria; phylum Bdellovibrionota; class Bdellovibrionia; order Bdellovibrionales; family Bdellovibrionaceae; genus Bdellovibrio. Next base: position 5,910 of record JBJTMR010000140.1, read on the forward strand.
AAGATCCAAAACCAAAGGCAGGTCATTAGGTTCGGTGCCGATTGTAATAATCTTGCGAACTCCCGCAGCCTTGGCGTTTTTAATGGCTTCTTCAACGCCCTCTTCAAGCATATTTAAATGGCAGTGAACATCAATCCATTCCGTCATGGCTTTATTCTACCTCAAATCTTTAGTGGTGATGAAATATTCTTCCATCACCAACTGAGGATCACGATTAGCCCCTAAAGCCTGCTCAGATTGCAGGGCTTTTTGTGTCAGAGTGAGCAAACGCTCTCGACTTTGTTCGGCTAAGGTCTTGATCAAAGGAGCTTGATCGACATTCACGATCTGAGACTTAAATTCCTCTTGAAACAAAATAGCATCTTTAAAAAAGGACACCCAATAAGACACCAAACGCTGTCCCTGGGAGCGGTCCTTAAATTCTGTACGCCACATTTCGTTCAATAAAAAATCTTCGTCTTTTAAAAAGACATTTAAAATATCGACAGATTTTTGGCGCAGCTCCAACTCAGGTCCGTCTTGCAATTGCGCCAGTTTTTCAAAACTGCCGCCCGCAGATTTTAAAGCCCACGTCGGAGCTTTCACGCGCTTTGCCAGCTCTTCCATTTTCAAGGGCTTAAATTGCACAATGCGTGAACGCGAACGGATTGTGGGCATAATACCCGCCACACTCGGCGCAATCAAAAAGAAGAACGTCCCTTCAGGAGGTTCCTCTAACGTTTTCAGTAAGGCATTCGCGGCTTGAGGATTCAAAGTGTGGGCTTGATCAATAATGATCACGCGATTTCCACCTAAGCTTTTCAAACTTAGGAACTCCATGATTCCTTTGGCTTGTTCCATTTTGATCGCGGCCCCCGAGGGTTCCACGATTCTCAGATTTTCATGAGGATGATTGGGTTGGGCCACCCGAAAACATGAAGGACAACGACCACATCCGCTTTTGCTTTGTGGACACATCAAAGCCTGCGCTAAGCCGATTGCCGTGTGCTTCTTGCCGATTCCGCTGGGGCCGACAAACAAAAACGTCTGCCCCGGCTTCCCTGCTTCAAAGGATTCCACCATTTTTTTGATGATGTCTTGATGTCCTAAAACGAAGTCCAGCAGACGAGCCACAAGATCTCCTATTTCAAAATCTTACGCTCAGTCAGCGCTGCTAATAATTGTGTGAACAAAGTGTCTGGAGTTTCTTTTGCATCCAATACTAACCAAGATTGCGGTTGAGCATGGGCTTGTTTTAAGAACGACTGACGAACTTTTTCATGGAAAGAATCCGCCTCAGACTCAATACGATCTTCAGTCTCTCCGGTTTGAGCCCCGCGCCCTTGACGGCGTTTACGGGATTCCTCAACAGATAGGTCTAACAAAATCGTCACATCCGGCATCAAACCACCTGTGGCGAAGTTGTTTAGCATCACGACTTCACTTTCAGAAATATCACGGCCTCCGCCTTGAAAAGCCACGGAGCTTGCCGCGAAACGATCGCACAAAACCCATTGGCCCTCCGCCAACTTCGGACGAATGACTTGATCTACGTGCTGCGAACGGCTTGCTTCATACAAAAGCAATTCCGTACGAGACGTGGGAGCAGGGCCCTCTTTACGCAAAATCATATTTCTGATTTCGTCACCAAGGGGTGTGCCGCCCGGTTCACGGGTGCGATAAAACGAAATGCTACGCTTTTGGAGTTCTTTTTCCAAAGCGATCATCAGGGAACTTTTACCGGAACCGTCGAGACCTTCGAATGCTAAAAATGACATGACAGCGTTGTCAGATATTGGCGAAGAGAGGTCAACAATTAGGCTTACGACGGGGGGTGGCAAAGCCTAGGGATTTTGCAATCTCCACTCTCCACGAGAGTCCTTATGAAAGCCAAGCACAGCAAGGGGTTGCTTTGTTGGACTGCTGGAGGTCCCTGTCTGTTGACCAATAAGCTGAAGGGCATTGGCAAAGTTAAATCTTCGCTCCTCAGATTCAGCCAATCTGCCAGCAATTTTCATCAGGGTAATACGAGCCGCCTTAGGATAGGTCACGACGACAACCGTGGCCACCGCGTTGGTTTCCCCTTGAAACTTGACGTCCTCAACCTCGAACTCCGAATATTTTTTCATAAATTCAACATAGGAGTCGTGAAGCCATTTTGACTGAGTGATGCCATCATCGGCCTCTTTGTTAACGCTTTCAGCAAACTGCTTTTCTGCTTCTTCCAAAGCACGCTTCGTCACGGCCCCCTCCTTCGAGGTACACGAGGACAAAACGACCAACAAAAGACCCATAAAAGCCATCGAGATTTTTTTCATAGCTCAATTCTAAATGAGGCCCTCCTGAAGACTCAAGGAAATACTAACGGTATGCGTTATTAATGGACGACATCGCCCCTTTCTCTCTATATTGTGGGACTTTGGGAGATATATAAGAATGACTACATTTGTTGGTATTATCCACATCATCGTGGCCCTTGTTTTGATCGTACTGGTTTTGCTCCAGGATTCTAAAAGCGATGGTGCTTTGGGTATCGGCGGTAGCTCAGGTTCCAATTCATTGTTGGGCGCAACAGGCGCGCAATCTTTGGCAGGTAAAATGACAGTTTGGGCTGCCGTTATTTTTGCGGTTACTTGCTTGGCTTTGTCTGTATTCACTTCTTCTAAAACAAAATCTGTTGTTGATACTTTGCCTGCAGCGGCTCCTGTACAAACAGCTCCAGCAGCAACTGATGCTCATGCAACAGCAGCTCCTACGGATGCGGCAGCTCCTACGGATGCGGCAGCTCCTGCAACGGCGCCGTCTGCTACCCCAGCTGCTCCAGCAACTAAGTAATCCTTTTTGCTACTTATCCATTAGGTTCTTCGCTATAGTTTTTCTATGGCGAAGAACAACTGGTTGATTCCATCTCTTATCGGTCTTGGTGCATTGAGCTTAGTGCTCTCTCTCATCATCTCATCTCAAACTGAAAAACAAAAAGTTGCGACTCGCGCTCTGGCCCGTATTGACCTAAACTTGGGCAAAGTCTTCGTCTTGCGCAAAAATATGACTCACAAAGAAACCTTAGCCCGCCGTGCTTCCTTGTACGCTTTGGACTCTGTTGAAACAGGTCCCGATGGCGATGCCACAATGGATTTCGATTCCGCATACAGAATTCGCATTCAAGAAAACTCTTTAATCACGATAGACGAAGAAAATGGTCACGAAGTCTTGATCATCAAACGTGGCGATGTCCAAGTTGAAAACTTCGGCAAAGAAGGCTCCGTATTTATTTCCCGTGATGGTGTCCGTTGGAGCGCCACGGATTATGAAATGAATTTCAAAAAACAGCCACAATCCCAAACATTGCCAGATATTGCCCCGACAACGGAAGCCTCCCCTGCGATAGCCAGTGGTGGACCTGAAGGTCTGACTTCTGAATTCATCCAGGACACTTTGCGTGCGCAAAGAAATTCGTTTTTCAAATGCTATACACAACTACTGCAAAAAACTCCGGGCTTGGTTGGTCAAGCATCAATAAACTTCACTATTGAACGCTCCGGAAAAATCTCCAACCCTAGCATCTCATCATCAACGATCTCAGACGACAGCTTCAAAAAGTGCCTTATCGAAGCCATCCGCCGAGTCGAATTCAAGTCCTTCACCGGTGACCCCGTAACGACGGTCTTCCCTCTGAAGTTCGAATAAAAACTGTTTCTGTTCTAACGGTAGTCGTGTAAGTAGTCGATGCGCTCTGGAATCCAGGGCTCATGCAGCCCTTCCATCTCGTATACACGCCCCTCCACCACTGTTTTTTCTTTCAGTGGGGCAACTGTCGGCGCATAGGATGGATAGAGCAAACCCTTTTCGACAAAGAATAGGCGCGCTTCTTCATACGCTGTCTGTCCAATCACTCCTCGACGAACGAATTCGTCAAAGCTCTTCATCAGCTCTTCGGGCGTGTAGTGATAGTTATAGATCATATCCTGCAAGACAGCGTAAAGACCATCCAAGGCAATACGACGATCTTGGAACAAATCCAACGCCACTTGGAAGGTATTGTAAGTCGCCAATGTTCGGCGACCAAATTTTAGGTAATAGTCAGGATCAGTGTCTGTCGCAAGATTGATATAGATCTTTTCAACGGGATCATTTTCTGGAATGGCGGCCTGTAATTCCAAAATGGTATCCACTTGTTCCCCGGAAACATTCAACTTTTCCAGAGTCGTACGAATATCGTGAGCCCCTAAACGGCGCGAGCAAATATCCGAATACAAATTATAAATGATGGCATCGGTTTCGCTGTCATCGCCCCAACAAATTTGACGAACATTTTCGGCCAGGCGTGTTCGCAACTGCAACAACGCTTGAAGCTTGTAACCCACCTGTTTCGTCAAACGCCAGAAGCGCCCCGGACGAAGGTTGGCCAAGTTGTCCTTATAAAAGCAGCCGAAAGGACGAATGTTATCTAAAGAAAACTTCTCGGAGATTCTTTCTTCCATCTGCGGCGGTGAGGCCGTAATGAAATACACCGGGAAGTACATATAGCCTTTTTGTTGTTTTCGATATTCCGACAAAGACTGAAGAAGAGTATTGGTGCCCGGAACGTTTTTCTTATTCAGGGCCCGCTCTAAGACGGTCGTCAGAAGTCCTGACAAAGAATCAATGGTCGTATCCAGATAGGTTTTATCCAAATCCCAGATGAAAACTTCATCGTGGCTTTTCTCCATCCCTTCCGAGACATACCGGAAAAAAACCACATCACCATTCATTTCACTACGTTCACGCCAATCAGCCATGAACCTATCATGTCAAGGAAGGGGCTTAAAAGCAACCTGTACCCTGAGCCGGCTCCGCCATCTGACGGCAACGGATTTGGCTTTCTGAACATTTAATACGTAAGTGGAAGTGATCATCATGGTTCTTCTCTGGTCTTAAACGGCGTAATGTTTCATAAGCCACGCCAGATCGAGTCGATTCCTTAATTTCACCATTTTTAATCGCATGAGCACAGAAGGCCTTTTTCAAACCTGGGTGAATAAAGATACGATCCACAAAGTTTGAACTTGTGATGTACTTAAAGAGCTGCCATTGCGGCTCCATCATCCATTCACCAATTGGCTTGCCATTTCTAAGCGCGTTCACAAAGTTTGCAGACGACTTGTCCGCTTTAAAGTAGAAAGCGACGTCAATATCCAAACCGTTTTGGTGAGACTTATGGCTGCCGAATTTACCGCCATTTTTCTTGGAAAGGTCACTCAGATGTAAAACATGATCTGGTGCAACCTTTCTTGTAAAGACGCCCATTTTTTCAATTAAATAAGCCAACTCAGAGGTAGCGTAAAAGGCTTTTCTTTCAGGGTGAGCAACGTCAAAGCCGATATTCTTAATATCGATATCCAAAAGACTTGTGCCATTTTCCAAACGACCTTTGTTAACCGAACCGATCGCCTGATTGCCACGAACTGTAACTGAAACCTCTGGAGTTTCGGCAGCTTTTGGATCCGCCTTTGGATCCGCTTTGGGATTTGCCGCAGGAGTCGGCTGTTGAGCCCCTTCTTTCGAAGGACTTGCTGAAGGCGCTGGGGTCGCTTTCGCTTTCGGCTTCACTTCCAATACTTTTTCAATGTCATTTTTCATGTCACCAACGTAAACACCTGGAGCCTCATCAACATCATCAGTGTCTTCGTGGTCGTCATCGCCTTCGACTGCGACTGGTGCATCCTCATCTTCATCTTTTACTTCTGACTTTTTCGCATCCGTCGCGGTGTCATCTGATGCTTCCGACGATTCAAGTTGGTGATGATAAATTTGTTCTTTATAAGATACATAAATATCGATGAAAGAGCTGCTGCAATCACCGTTAACACCCAAGCATGTCGCCTTTGCCGCCAACTGCAATCCCGCAATTCCTAATGATTGAGCTGGTTTCAGAATGACATAGCCATCATCATTTTTAGTTCCGATAAGATCGATATCGAGGCGTAGGTTTTCACGCGTACCGACGGTCGTCAGGTTCAATTTACCTTTGACGGACATTTTCTTAGTGCCGCGCTCATACTTAACGGCCATGTCTTGGACCTTCGAGGCTCCCTGGATGACCTGGTATTCACCAGCTTTCGTCATGACCGGAGTCGGATAGTCCTGTGTGGTCTCCACAGAGGCCTGTTGCCCCTTCTCGCTAGGAGCACAAGCTGTTATTGTCATCGCGAATAATATGTTGATCCAAATTAGATTCTTCATAGCAACATGCTCTAGTGCAGGAATTATGCTTCCTTAAATATGTATAATTTCAATTTGAGACGAATAAACCTGTAGAACTTTTAGGTAGTGCCGCAATTTGCTGGCTTACAAAAAGAAAAGACCGGTCTTTAAGGGACCGGTCTTTTGAAACTCTAATAAGTTTTAAGAAGTGGATTATAGGGACCCAGAAGTTGGGCAACCAAATTCCACAATACGCTTTTTGATCAGAGCTGCCAAAGCGTTGGACTTGTCTTGGATCAATGAAGATTTCATTTTACCCAATCCAGAGAGGTTGTTACCGATACCAGCCGATTTTTGGCTACCACGGCACATTTGAACCACTGCCGAATCTTCAGAACGGTTGTCGTAGATATAGTTATCGATCATTTGACAGAAAGATTCTACTGCAGCCAAATGGTCAATAACTGTCACCCAACGATTCCAAACGTCATTCATCTCGCGGCAAACATCGTTGTATCCACGAGACCCACGTGGCAAGTTCTTCAAGTTAATGGTCTCAAGTCTTCCAGCGATCTCATAGTTCTTGTAGATCAAATCTGCACCATTCGGATCTTGGGCGATAATTGCATTCGTGAATGTCGAGTTGCTGCCCGTGCTCGTGAAACGGTATGCGCGGTTTTTGATGCTATTGAAACCATCTCTGAACTTAGACACAGAAGATTTTTGCAAACCAGATGTATAGTCAAACCATGCCATCACTGGAGAAGATACACCGAATGAGCGAGATTTAAACAAACCACTTCTCAAGCGATCCATTTCTGCATCGATCTCAGATTGATTAAAGCTTGTCGCGTATTTTCTCAAGTTATCCAAAGAGTTTGTAATACGAGCCGCTTGTCTTGTTTTTTGCTTCAACAAGTTCGCACGAGCTTGAATTTGTGCATATTCAGGACTCAATGATAACTCTTTGTCCAAAGCCGCTTGCGTGACCTTAACAAGTTGTCTAGATAAAGTTGCAGATTGAGCAACTGTTTCAAGCAAAGACTTCGTCGCACGAGCGCATCCAGAGAAGTCCGAGTTGAAGTTGAATTGCGCTGTTGCCATGCTCTTCAAACTGTTGATCGCCATGTCACCGCTCATTTTCAAAGCGCGTGCTTGTGGAACGTTTGTTGATCCATAGACGACCATCGCACCATTGACAGAGTTCAACATCGTCGCAATATATGATGTGTTATCATCAGCCATCTCAGCCAATTGAATACCCAGGCTGCAGATTTTGATATCGTCTGTCGTACCTTTAACAAACTGTCTATCAAGGTCTAAAGCTGAACTCGCATCACTCAATACATTCTCAAGATTCAATGAAGCCTGACTTAAAGCTGCACTGCGAGCCATAAGGCCGTTCGTGTTAGCAGATACACCCGGGATTTTTGCACTCATAAGATTACGTGTGCTGTTCATTTCTGCAGAGATCTTTAAGATTTGTTGATCACGAGATTGCATCAAGAATCTATACTTTTGATCCAAGCGGATGAACTGACATGTGTTTTCAACGACCGCGCGGCGAACAGAGGCATCGCCAATTTTCGTGGAGTTTTCATTCACGATCTTACCCATGCTAGAAAGAGCACCCGTAATAGCCGTACCACCCACGATGAATGGAATTGCGGCCGTTCCGCCCGTCATCGTTGCTGCCATCAATGCAAAAGGAGTCAAACCGTTGATCATATCATTGATTGCCAAGGCAATCTGACCACCACTCATTTGCGAACGGCAATCCTTATTCACTAGATCTGAGTTGGCAAAAGTCGTCGCCAAAGAGTTGGCAGCACGGATAGCGCCGTCTACTTTCGACACGATTTGAGGAATTTGGTCTGGTTGAACTGTTTCAGGCTTATCTAAGTACTGCTGCAAGTCCTTAACAGCGTCTGTTATTGTCTTATTATTTGTTACGACTTGTTGTGCGTTCAAGCCGGCGTTGCCACATGTCGTGGATCCAACAGCTTGATTCAACAAATTCGCCGCGCTCATGATGTCGGCATATTCTGAGTTGGTAAACAGATTACATCTGAATTCCTCTTTGACTCCAGAATCTCTAATAATGCCAACAGCAGGATTTGCACCGCCGTTATTAACGCCACTATTATTATTGTTGTTGTTGCCACCGTTGTTATTTTTCCCGTTTCCGTTTTGAGGCGGAGTAATGCCAACACGAGGTTGTGTCGGAAACAGGTCGTCCACAGAAGTTCCACCGGTAGGGCTAATATCAATAGGAAACAGACCAGCATCCAAAGCACCAGCACCACGGTTTACACCTCGAACCTGCCCGGCCGATACCGTTTGTACTTGCAATGCCGTTAGCAACGCAAGACCTAGACGACTCCACTTCATACGTACTCCTTTAATAAAAGAAACCTGGAAAATCGTATAGCTCACTTGCAGGTTAAATGCCAAGCCTCCACGTGCCTTGTAAATGTTATAAGCAGGTAAGAAGTGTCTTAAAATTAGACATCGGGTTCAAAAAGGGCACTTTCCTGTCGTTTGGGACTCCGCAAGGCCCTCTCCAAGGCTCCCAGAATTACAGGAAACACCCAACGCGCTGAGCCCTAGAAAAAGGGAGCACAGGGCTCGAAAGGTCGCCATAATAGCCCCATGAAACGGTTTGAACATGCCTGGCAGGATTTTAGATGGATTGATATTGAAGCTCCCACACAGGAGGACTACGTCAGCCTGGCGGAAGAGTTTGAACTCCCCCTGAATCTTTTGGTGGGCAGCATGGATCCCAGCCATTTGCCGAAGGCTGAGTTCCTTCAAAACTGCACGTTCTTTATTTTACGACACTTTGATAAAGAAAATGCCAAAGACAAATCCGGCAGCTTGCAAGAGCTGACCACGAAACTGGTGTTTTTCGTCGGCAAAGATTATGTCCTGACTTTGCATCGCATCCCCTTGCCATGCATAACTGAAAGCAAAGACCGCGCAGCGTTCGAGCAGCTTTCTATGCAAGATCTGGTGGGTCGCTTATGTTTGAAAGTCCTGCACAGTTTTGAAGAACCTCTGGATGAATTGGTCGACAAAACAGAGACGATTGAAAAACGTGTTTATTCTCTTCGTCGTCGCAATATTTTGCGCGAAGGCTATCACGTCAAACGCAGGGCCTCTGCCTTCAAAAAAATATTCAAATTCACCAGTGACGTTATGATCAAGTTCCGCCAACGAGCAGATTTTGACATTGTGAATTTTGACATTGTCGCGGAACCGTTAGATCGATTGATTTTCGACTCTGACAGTCTTTTGGAAGAAATCACGGGCTTGTTGAATCTGCATCTGGCCTTGATGTCCCAAAAAACCAACGAGGCCTCTTTGCGCACGAATGAAGTCATGCGCGTCCTGACTGTGGTTTCAATTTTCTTTTTGCCAATCAACTTTATTGCTGGGGTTTACGGAATGAACTTCGAGCATATGCCAGAGTTAAAAAATCCCAATGGCTACTACATGACACTGGGCCTGATGTTCATTATTGCAGTCGCGATCTTAGGGTGGGCTTACGCTAAAGGCTGGCTCCGCAAAGAGGACTTTTAAGTCCTCGCGCGAGCCTGCACAAAACTATAAAAGAAAACCGCATTGGGATCATTGGATACTTTGGCCATTTCTGCCTTCATGCCCTCGACCACATCTTCAGAGACACAACCGGCGGCAATCAATTGATCACTAGCACTCAGCAAAAGCTCCGCCCAGTACTCCACACAATCCTTACGGGCCTGAGGATAGCGATTGTCTAAGAACCAGGTCTTAATCTCTGTGTGGATGTCGTGATATCCCAATTGCATAAAAAGGTTCCCCAGCTTTGCGCCCACAAAGGGATCCCCGTGCTGCTGAAGCTGGTATTCGTTAAATGCCATCCAATACTTCCAAACATTCGGAGAATATGGATCTAGAAAAAAAGATGAATTCATCACTTCCGTGGCGTAAACAACCGATCCGGGCCGCAGAACACGTCGTACCTCTGCCAACACGCGAATAGGATCTGGAACATGTTCCAGAATCCAACACAAAAATGCCCCATCAAAAGAGTTTGCGGCAAACTCCATGCTAGTCGCATCCATTTCTTTCATGTCAAAGCGTCCCGTGCACCCGGGTAATTGGGCCAAATGCTGGCGAGCCGCCGCCAGCTGCTTGTCGCTTCGGTCAATTCCCGTCAGCTTTAAATCGGGGAACCGACGCAATATGATTTCCGATTGGGCGCCCACGCCACAACCGACCTCCAAAAGATCACGCACATTGGACAGATTAATATTTTGATAAACGGTGTACTCACCAAAGCGCGCCTGCTTACGAAGACGTGCTTGTTCATCTTGGGAAAAACCATGAAGATAGGGAAAATCCGCAGCTTGCGACATATCTCCTCCGATAGTTTAAAAAGAACTCCACTTTAACGACGGCACTGGAAAATCAATCCAGTCTTCCATTGTTGGAAACCCCGGCGGACGAGGCTCCGTCAAGCCTTTGAACTTAAGGAACCCCGTAAATGCACAGATGAAAGCTTCAAAGGCATGATTATTTTCAATCATCAGCTTCACATCCTGATCATAAACAAAGGCCACGTTGTGCGTGCTTAACGCCTGCAAAATCGCCTTGCGACTTTCATCGCCCCCGATGGAGTGCTTATGAAAAAGCAAATGGCTTTTCATCACATTCAGCGAACGCCCAATACGCCATAAGGAAAGCTTGGGGAAAACCTCTATGCAAGGCACCGTCAAACGACGCTTAATATACATCGCTCTGGCTAACAAAGGGGCACAGTTCGCTCCCATAGCGTGTTGCAAAATGAAGGGCTCCTCAAGCTCTGTGGAAAGATACATTTCCACACAACGTTGGGTGTAAGGCGTGAACAGCTTACGAGGTTTCTTTTTCTTATGTAGCTTGCGCGTGTAATTCCACATCCATTGCACATGAGGTTCTGGACAAGTTTCAATCCCCTGGCATCCGGTCGTACAATTCAAACAATGCGGTAATCGAGATGGCACATCAAAAGCAATCGAATCAATGTCCTGATACTGAGAGATGATTTCATGAATTTTGAAATCAGCGGAGTGAACCTCATCGCTTTTGATTTTTTCGACTAAACGGGAAAGAAAAACTTTCTTGTGCTTCGGGAAATACTCTACGATCGCAACGCAGGCTTTATCGGTCTTTCCACCACCTAGGGAAACACCAATAAAACGATGGACCTCTCCTGAATGGGAAGCCACATCGTTTTTGACAGCTTTTTTAACAGACTTTTTAACAACTTTTTTGGCCGTTTTTTTAACGACGGTTTTCTTCGTTGTTTTCTTTGCTGTTACAGAGGATTTACGGGTTTTGCGCCCATGACCTGAAAGCCGGCTTTTTGACATGCGTCTGCAACTCCTTTTTTGTTCTCAGGAGGGCACCATACAAGTACGCAACCGCCGCCTCCAGCTCCACAAATTTTAACAGCCTCCGCACCATTCTGCAAAGATAGTTCTTGAAGGCGATAAATCTCAGGACTTGAAAATTCTGGGGCCAAACGAACGCGAGCATCAAATTCGCGTCTAAATAGAGATCCAAGTTCATTCCAGTTTCCGCTACGGATGGCATGCTCTGTTTCAATAGCAATCGCTTTAAGATCTCGCAACGCCTGAAGAGTTCCGGGATCTTTCGTAACTGCATCCTTCATCACTTCAAAGTTATTCAATCCCGAGTGGTGAGCTTTACCCGTATAAATCAACATGAACTTTTCGGCCAAAGGAGTATTGGCTACATTAAGCACTTCTTGCTTAATACCATCATAACCGTAATGCAGAATATTTAAACCACCCGAAGCCGCCGGGTAGTAATCTTGAGTCCCCGTCGGAGTATTTAAAATCTCTGCCTCAATATTGTGAGCGGCCTGAACCATCTGATGAACATTCTCAAAAGGGCGACCACAAAACTGCGAAAATGCTTTCATTAGGCTGATCGTCAAACTTGAAGATCCCCCCAGGCCGCCACCCACTGGACTGTCAGAGGATGTCTTTAAAGCGAAACCTTTTTTAGGCATCCAGTAACGAAGCTGAGTTTGCAATAAAATCATCTTGGGATCTGGATCAGACAAAGCCTCTGCCAGATTCGTATAAGCCTTGCGAAGCTTCAGATCTGCGGACTCTAGAACGATCGTCGCATCCTCGTGCGGTGTAATTTCTGCGGTAGTAAATACATCAATGGCTAAGTTAACTGTTGAGGCCCCATTGATAAATAAATAAAGGGGCCACAAATCAAGAGTGCCCCCTGCCAAGTCCACACGCGTGGGAGATTTTACGACGATCTTCTGCATTACTTGTCTTTCTGATCTGCGATTTGTGCGGTTTCATCTTTTTTGGAGGGATCTTTTGGATCCTTCGGCCCCGCTGCCTTTAAGTCTTCAATCGTCAGATTGATTAAATTATCCAAGGCTCCTGGCTCCATTTCAAGCTCGAACTGTGGATCGGAAACTGTCGCATAGATTTTTTTGGATTCAGCCTGCCCGACTTTTGCAGACCACAATTTACCGTCTAACTTCAATTCTAAAACAAACAAGGGACTTGTCTTTGGTAGTTTACCATCCACAAATTGAGCCGCTTTAACATTGGAAAGACCGCGGATAAGTTCTCGGACCTTTTGTTGGTCTAGGATGACTCCTTTGGGAGCGACCGCCAACCATTGACCCTCTTTGCGAACTACTTCCAAAAGACCTTTTTTGTTTTTAAGTTTAATTTCGTCAATGGCTGCCATTTTATGGCGGAAAAAGCGACGATCGCGGTATTCCACGGCGGCGTTTTGCACGCGAGTCAACCAGTTGGAGTTCAAGACCAAAACCCGAGATTCATTGTCGCGACGAGCAAACGGATTGTTCTCAAAATTATTCTTAGTACCAATCTGGTAGGAATTTGTTTGTCCCGCAGAATTTTTGAAAACGATGGTCCCCAAAGGTTTATCTAGACCATACATCGCCCAATCAATGTCATTTCCTTCTTTCGCCACATCCAGAATTTTTTCAGCAGCTGCCATTTTTACTAAGTCTTCTGCCGCGGTATTGTCAGCTTGATCCTTTACCGGAGATTCCAAATTCCACCCATCCACCGTTCTTTTCAAAAGAATTGTGTCAGAAGATCGGGAGATTTGAATGGAATCGACTTGATCAAAGTTGATCGTCAAAAGACGGCTTTGCACTATCTTCGCCTGCTCACCTTTTTGTTCTTTCATGTAATCATAAACGGCGTAACCACCAAAAATCATCAAAGCAATAATCAGCAGGCTGCGTCCTTTAAGTTTCATTAGGCATTTCTCCTTTTAAGATAGAGCCAGATTCCGATTCCTAATAACAGGATAGGAAGTGGGATGATGAATGCAAACAAGAAAACGGCAAACTTGGTTTCCGTCAAAATCATTTGTGTCGCCTGTGGCTCTTTCGGAGAAATACTGATCAGATTCTCCTCTTTCGCTAAGGCCGCAATGGAGTTTAACACCAAGTCACGATTCAAATTCTGATAGAGCATTTGGTTGCTCATAAAGTCTGCATCACCGGCCACGATTGCCATAAAATCAGGAGCTTTCGAGTCTTGATCCCATTTACCCGTTATTTGATCGACCAAAACAAAAGAACCCACCGGCCCTTCCTTTTTCAGATCCAAACTGCTGAAGGACATTGATTTCGGACTGGTTCTGACCAACTCATCAATGCTCATTCCAGCAGCATCTTGGGTCTTCTTCAAAGACTGAGGATGTCTAAACAACGTGACTTCGCTTTGGCCAAAGCCCTTTGTGATTTGATTCATTGGCGAAAACACTGACCCTATTGTGGGTCCTTGCTGAATTCCCTGTCCCATGGCCGTATCAACAATATTGAAAATATAATTCTCGGAAAGCTCGATGCCCATTTTCTTCACAAGTTTCGCCAAGCCCGCATCGTTTTGTGATTCTAAGGCTAGGAATAAGCTTCCACCGCTCTTGAGATACGTCTCCAAAGCTGTCAGCTCGTGATCCAAGAAGTTCTGCACCGGCCCCGCAATCACCACAACATCAGCATCGGAAGGCACTTTGGCTTCCGTGATCAACGGCAAGGCTTTTACAGTGTAACGATTGCGCTCCAGCATGACCTTGAGGGCATTCAATCCTAAGGCTTCTTTGGCCTCCTCAAGGTTTTGCTCGCCATGTCCCACAGTGAAGTAAATCGTTTTGTTCTTTTCACGGGTTACTTTAACCAACGAGCTCGTAAATTCCTGCTCATCAATTTTTTGCAAAAGACTGCGACGACCTTTGTAAACCAAAAAAGCGGCGCCACTGCCTTTGTCTACGCCAAAATCTTTGGCGATATCTGGGCGCTCATTGACTTCCACAAACTCTAATTGAATTTTCGGATTTACATCCTGATATTTTTTAATGAGCTCACGGAACTGGCGGCGATTTTCTTCGTTGCCCTCAACACCTTTTTTGTAAAAGAAGTAAACCTTTAGTTCTGAATCAAGGCCTGTTGCGAGCTTGACCGACTGATCTGCCAGCGTGTTCGTCTGCGCCGTGGAAAAATCGAAAGTGGCATAATGTCTAACACCTAAATAGTTCACCACAATCAGCAAAGCCAACATCAGCAGGATTAAAACCCCCATACTCATGCCTTCTTTGGTGGTTTTCATCGTCAAGAATTCTTTAAAAAACTGACGGTCTTTTACAAAGGGCACAATCACAAAAAAGATCGAAAGCCCTAAAGTAACCCAGCAAAAAGGCACCCACTCACCGATAATGTAACGGGTGATCCACATACAAACTAAAGAAATTCCCGCTAGCAAAAATGAAATCTTACTTAATTTGCTCATAACTATCTCCAACGGGAAGATTCAACAACTCGTTCCGCCAAAAAGCAGAACAACACGATAACACTACCAAAGAACACTAATGAATTTGTGCGCACGGTGCCCTCAACCAAGTTCGACAGGTGTGTACTTAAAGAAACGTGTTCAAAAATTTTACGACCTAATTCGCTGTCGACAACTTCGGAACCGATACCCACAAACCAAATGGACACATTAAGGATCACTGACATCACATAAGCCACAAGGCTGTTTTCGGTCAGCGAGGAACAAAATAAGCTCATCGCGGAATACACACTGCCCACCAAGAAAATACCAAAAAAGGCGATCAACAAGGGCGCCCAGTTGATCTTTGCCAGCGTCGCTGTTGCCATTGGATAGGATAGCGCCAACAACACAATTCCACCCATCGCACCTAAAGCCGCCAGGTACTTGCCCACGACAATTTGTAACGAGGTCACAGGGGAAGTCAGCAACAGATCAAACGTGCGAAGCTTCTTTTCTTCAGCGAAAAGCTTCATCGTCAACGCCGGTACGACAAAGATCAAAATCAAATTCAAATAGGACAACTGGCGCAAGAAAACACCATAATGAATATTCAGCTGATTGGCAGGAATCCCTTGCTGCATCACGTAGTTCATCAGCATCTGCGCAAATAAATTCAATTGAATTGGATAAACCCAACTAAAGATCATACTGACTAAAAAGCTGATGATCCAAAAAGTAGGATTCAAATAGAATCCTTTGATTTCCTTTTTAAAAATTGTCAATGTGCCATTCATGCTTCACCACCTTGCTGACCGTAGGTCAGTTTCAAGAACACATCTTCCAGATCCAATTTCGAGGGGCTAAACTCCAACAACCCCAACCCCTGATTCACCAGGCGTGCAGAAATCGCAGCGATGACTTCGTCACCACCACGAACATCCAAGCGCCACTCTTTGGCTGAAGTACCTAAGTTAACTGCGACCACTTCACGCATATCACTGAAAACCGACTTCAGATCTGAGACATCTTTTTGCAATCGAATTTGTAAACGGCTTTGGCCTTTTTCCATTGTCGCTAAGTGATGAATACTATCTTGAGCAACAATTTTACCTTTATTGATAATAATAATCTTTTCGCAAGTCGCTTGAACTTCCGGCAAAATATGGGTCGAAAGGACAATCGTATGCTGACCACGCAGTGCCTTGATCAGATCACGAATCTCTGCCACCTGCTTGGGATCCAGACCGACCGTCGGTTCATCCAGAAATAAAACTTCTGGATCAGACACAATAGCTTGGGCAATCCCCACGCGCTGCTTGAAACCTTTAGACAAATGCTGAATCAAACGCTTTTGCACATCACCCAGATTGGTTTTTTCGATCGCAAGATCGACGGCTTTTTCAATTTTTTCTTTAGGTACCTGCTTCAAAGCGGCTACATAGCGCAAATAATCGCGCACATACATGTCCGTATAAACTGGGGGGGTCTCTGGCAAATAGCCAATACGCTTTTTAACTTCCAGTGGATTTTCAAAAACATCAAAGCCTGCGACCGAAGCGCTGCCGTGACTGGGGGCCATAAAGCCCGTGATAATTTTCATTGTCGTGGACTTACCGGCGCCATTCGGCCCAAGAAATCCAACAACGTCGCCTTTACTGACAGAAAAATTCAGATGATCAATGGCCCTGCGTGGACCGTAATCTTTGGTGAGATCTTTGACTTCAATCATGACTAAAATCCCCTAACTCTATAGAGAAATTCTAGTCCGCAGCAGATGTCAGTCAAGACCCCTTAGGATTGACGCAAAGAAAAATGAAATGTCTTTTCCGAGTGATAAGTCACTCGCCCCAATTTGTCCCCTTTTATCGGTCTGACAAAACGACATTCGACCATCACCACGGCAACTTTCTGCCCCACCATCAGCGATTTTGACGAAAGAGACTCGCGCGCCACCCACGCCGCCACCTGTTGAATTTCATCCTGAGAAATTTCCTGATCACGCTGGCGATGAATAATCGCATGCGCCCCTGGATAGTCCTTCAAATGCAGCCAGAAATCCCACGCCTTAGCCTGACGAAGCAATGCCAAGTTATCCGCTGCGGATTTTCCACAATAGGCTAAGGCTCCCGAATCCAGAGTCAGTTTACGACCCCGAGCATCTGCCTTGCTCATCAAATCAATCAATTGTGGCTTACTTTGCTTTTCTTTGAATTGAGCTTTTTCAAGCTGCGCAATCTCGACTTCCAGTTCTTGCAAACGTTCTCGGGCCCCGTCTTTTTTACCGACAAGTTGTTTTGCTTTTGAAAACGCATTTTCAATATTCCAACTAAGGCTTACGCTTGTCGACACAAAGTCCTTCAAATGCTCAGGAACATCAAAAGTCCCATGACTTTTCAGATG
>JBJTMR010000141.1:0-14371 GCA_046070625.1 Bdellovibrio sp.
TGATCAATCCAGTGACTCACGCTATTGGGGCTTCGTAAAAGAAGATTACCTAGTCGGAAAAGCCTGGGCTATCTGGCTTTCTTGTGAATCGACTTTGCCGTCGATGACTTTTATGTGTGATCCGGCGCAAATGCGATGGAACCGAATCTTCCAGACCCTTAAATAAGATTACGAGCTGTCCTCATCGCCTCCTTTGCTCGGACAGTCCTCGCTCTTTTCTTTTTTTACATATAAGTTTGTTTTGTGGTTCGTCGGTGTTGCTTGCGCTTTGCTGAGGAATTTTCATTTCTGCGGAACTCGCACGGAGGCGATGAGGCCCGCTCGTAACCTTATTTAAGGGAGCTTCAGTAGGTCTCTTTCTGGCTGCTGCCTTTGGCAGGTCGCATTTTTTGGTGGGTTTGTGGTGAAAAGTTGGTTAAGATTTTTCTCTATGAAACGTTGGCGGGAATATTTGATGACATTGGTGATTGCGGTGGTTTGTGCGCTGTTTGTGCGCAACTATCTGGTCACGGCTTATAAGGTGCCAACGGGATCTATGCAGCCGACGTTGAAGCCTGGGGATTTTATTTTTTCTTCTCGGCTTTCTTATGGTTTTCGGGTGCCGTTTACTTCTCAGAAAATTGATGTCACTTTTCCACAGCGCGGGGATCTTGTTGTATTTAGTTATTCGCGTTTGCCGACGATTTCTTATGTCAAACGGGTGATTGGTTTACCCGGGGATCGTATTCAAATAAAAAATGGGCGGGTGATTTTAAACGACGAACCTCTTCAGTATGAAAAGGTCGCCGATGATGGCAAA
The DNA here is from genome assembly GCA_046070625.1 of Bdellovibrio sp. Classification (GTDB taxonomy): domain Bacteria; phylum Bdellovibrionota; class Bdellovibrionia; order Bdellovibrionales; family Bdellovibrionaceae; genus Bdellovibrio. Next base: position 800 of record JBJTMR010000141.1, read on the forward strand.
GACAATCCTAACCGCGAGCTTTTTGAGATTTTCCAAGAAAAAACTCAGGATTCTTCCTGGAGAGTCATCTTTCAAAAACAATTAGAAGACAAAAACTTTGGTCCCATTGTTGTTCCTCCTGATGAAGTATTTATTCTAGGGGACAATAGAGACGCCTCTGATGATTCCCGTTATTGGGGGACTGTTCCTGTGGAGCAGGTTGTGGGTAAAGTGGTCTTCATTTGGCTTTCCCTTGATTGGCAAGAAAAGTGGGGCGATGATCGCTATCCTACGGTGCGTTGGAACCGTGTTTTTTCGCGGGTGCATTGACATCAAAACCTCTGCCCCCTAGGCTATTCTTCTAGATGTCATCTAGAAATAATCTTTCCCTTATTGATCTGAATTCCCTCGATAAAGAAAAAATTAATATTCTATTCTCTTCAGCAGATCAGTTGGCTTTGGATTCATTTTCGTTTTCCAAGGGCTTCGGCAAAACCGGAGCCCTTTTATTTTTTGAGGCCAGCACCCGCACCCGCATGAGTTTTGAAACGGCTTGTGCAAGGCTGGGGGTATATCCACTTTTGCTGAACGGAAAAGCAGGAACCAGTCTTGAAAAAGGTGAAGCTCTCGAGGATACAATTCTTAATGTGGCCGCGATGAAGCCGTCTTTTTTGATCGTGCGCGCGGGGGATGATCTTGATCTCTCCGCTGTTGCTGGGAAAATTTCTTGCCCGATTTTAAATGCGGGCTGGGGAAAAAAAGGACATCCGACGCAAGCTCTACTTGATGCCTATACTATTCGTAAACACTTGGGATCTTGCCAAGGGCAAAAACTTTTGATTGTCGGAGATGCTCGTCACAGTCGTGTGGCTCAGTCTCATATCGAGCTCTCGCGAATTCTTGGCTATGAACTTGCATTCTGTGGACCCGAAGATTTTTTGCCGGCAAACCTAGGTGTTCGCACCTTTCACAGTTTAAATGAAGGTTTGCAGTGGGCGACTGTTGCCATGGCCTTGCGAGTACAGCTGGAACGTCATGCATTCAAGTATTCCTTAGAGCACTATCGCGAAAACTATGGATTTACCGTTCACAATTTAAAACCACTTTCTGCAAAAGCCCTTATCCTGCACCCTGGTCCAATCAATCAGGGGACTGAGGTGGACTCCGAGATTTTACAGGATTCTCGTTGTCAGGTTTTGGATCAAGTCAGTAATGGTGTTTTGATTCGTCAGGCTCTGTTGTTAAAAGTTTTATCCGAGGGGGAGCTGTGAAAGGCTGGCTTATTCTTGAAAGCGGAGAAAGTTATCAGGGAACTTGGCAGGGCGGTGAAGACCGCGCTGGAGAGGTTGTCTTTAATACCTCCCATTCAGGCTATGAAGAAATAGCGACAGATCCTTCTTATTTTTCGCAAATAGTGGTGCTGACCGCGCCGATGCAGGGAAATTATGGGGTGGAAGACGAAGTCTGGGAATCTCGCCGACTTTGGATTGATGGGTTTATTTGCCTGGAGGTCCAAGATTCTGAACGTGATCATGCTTGGAAAAAGCGTCTTACTGAAAACAAGATTCCCCTTTTGACGGAATTGGATACTCGTCAGTTGGCTCTGCGCCTGCGTAACGGGGGAACTCCCTGGGGTGCTCTGGTAAAAGCCGAGACAGAAGTTGAAGCTCGCAAAAAAGCTGAAACCTTGATTGCTGCAAAAAAGACCTTGGATAAAGATTGGGTTTATTTGGCTTCTCGAGAAAAGGCCGAAGTGCGCAAAGGCGACAACATGGTTGGTCCTCGGGTGGCAGTTTTAGATTTCGGAAGTAAAGAAAATATCCTTCGTGAGCTGGAACATCGTTGTTCAGAAATTAAGATCTTTAACAGTCGAGCCTCTCTTCAAGAAATCATGGAGTATAACCCAGATGGCATTATGCTAACTAACGGTCCGGGCGATCCATCTGATGTTAAGGTCGCTATTGGGACGGTTCGTGAACTTTTAGGAGTTAAACCCATCTTTGGCATCTGTATGGGGCATCAAATTTTAGGCCTAGCCTTGGGCGCCAAGACCTATAAGCTGAAATTTGGCCATCGCGGAAGTAATCACCCAATTAAGGACGCGCTTTTGGGCCAAATTTATATGACCAGTCAGAACCATGGATATGCCGTGGACCAGACTACTTTGCCTGAGGATGTCAAAGTCACTCATACAAACCTCAATGATGGCACTGTGGCAGGATTTTATAGTGAAAAAAGAAAGTGTTTGGGAATACAATATCATCCTGAAAGTTGTCCAGGGCCCCATGAGGCCTCAGGGCTATTTAGCTATTTTATTGAGCGGATGATATGAACGAATACGAAAAGTTAATCGAGAAAATTCTTAATCACTTTGTTGGCGATGCTTTTAAAGACGAACTTGCAACCGCAAAGAAGGAATTCTTTGAAAATGCGGGAACTCTTGACGAGAACTCTGAGCACTATGAATCGCGTATGGCTCAGTTTTATGATTGGTATTTCTTTACCCGCGAATTAATGGGTTTCGGTCAAACTCCTCTGGATGCTTGCCACCTCGTGCGCGAGCTTCGCTTTACAGACGAAGAAATGTCCCAGATCGAAGTTTTGAAAAAGCACCGTCATTCCATTTTCGAGTTTATTAAGATTAAAAATGGTGACGTTTACATCAAAGATTTGATGGCCAATAAAAAGTTGATCGTAAAGCAATCGCCTTATGTGTTTGGCTTTGATGCTGACGAAATTTTTGAAGTGCGCTTGATTCCTCAGGGTGATTCCTACATTTTCACCCGTGGTTTCTGTTTCCACCCTGAAAGTGCTAAAAAATTCATTTTGAGCGAGGTGAAGCGCCATCGCAAAGATCCAGATTTGGATCCCGATGTGATGATGTTGAGACTGATTAAAATGAGATACAAGTTTGAACAGTATAAGCATGTGAGACCGGAAATGATTTACTCCAATGAGGGTAAGCTCGGAATTTAGTTTGTTTTTTGACTCCGGCTTTTGCCGGAGTTTTTTTGTGTGCTGATGGTAGCATTTCAATCAAGGAGGAAGAGTGCCGCGTAAGTCCGATATTCAGAAGGTTTTGATTATAGGATCCGGACCCATCGTAATTGGACAAGCCTGTGAGTTTGATTATTCCGGCACCCAAGCCTGTAAAGCCTTGATGAAGGAAGGGCTTGAAGTCATCTTGGTGAACTCAAATCCTGCCACCATTATGACGGACCCTGAAATCGCAACTCGAGTCTACGTTGAGCCTCTGAAGGTAGAATACCTCGAAAAAATCATCGAAAAAGAAAAGCCAGACGCGGTTATTCCCACCCTGGGCGGACAAACGGCTTTGAATCTTGCTCTGGATCTGCATAGCAAAGGTATTTTACAAAAACATAAAGTGCAGTTGTTGGGCGCGACCCCAGAAGTCATCAAAGCAGGGGAAGATCGTGAAATATTCCGTGGAATTTTAGATAAAATTGGTGCTCGTTATCCTAAAAGTCACTTAGTCAGAACTTTTGAACATGGTTTGCAAGTTGCCGATGATCTCGGTTATCCGATGATTTTGCGCCCGAATTACACGTTGGGCGGCGGCGGTGGGGGTATTGCTTACTCTCCTGAAGAGTATAAGAAAATGCTCGTGACGGCGTTGTATGAAAGTCCGACATCCGAAGTCTTAGTCGAAGAAAGCATCATCGGATGGAAAGAATTCGAACTTGAAGTCATGCGTGATTACAAAGGGACCTTTGTTGTTGTCTGCAGCATTGAAAATCTCGATCCTTGCGGTGTGCATACGGGGGACAGCATCACTGTAGCTCCTCAGCAAACCTTAAGTGATCGTGAATACCAGGCCATGCGTGATGAAGGCTGCAAGATTATCAATGAAGTGGGCATTCAAACTGGCGGTGCAAATATCCAGTTTGCCGTTCACCCAAAAACTCGTGAACGCGTGGTTATTGAAATGAATCCGCGAGTGAGTCGCTCTTCGGCATTGGCAAGTAAAGCAACTGGATTTCCGATTGCTAAAATTGCCGCCTTATTGTCGATTGGGTACAGCCTTGAAGAAGTTAAAAATGACATCACGCAGGTCACGCCATCTTGTTACGAACCTGCTCTGGATTATGTGGTCACGAAAATTCCTCGATTTGCTTTTGAAAAATTTCAGGGTTCTAAAGACGCTCTTTCCACCCAAATGAAAAGTGTGGGGGAGGTCATGGGGATTGGTCGCACCTTGCAAGAGTCCTTGATGAAGGCCTTAGCCAGTCTTGAGCAGAACCCTCAGGCTATACCTGATGTGGAACTCGAAAATGGAAAAATTTCTTATCCAAATAGTTTGCGAATTTACCACCTCTTCCAGGCATTTCGTGATGGGAAAACTGTGGCGGAACTCGAAGAGCTTACGGGTATTAATCCTTATTTCCTTGAACAGATTGAATCGCTCATAAAATTCGAAAAGAAATTCCAGTCGCAGTTCTCCGATGGAAATATTGAATTATTGCTGGCCGCAAAACGCAAAGGATTTACGGACGCGCGTCTGGGGGCTTTGATTGGTCAGAGCAGTTTGTATGTTCGAACTTTGCGTGAAAAAGCCCACTTGTTTCCAAAATATCAACAAGTGGATACTTGTGCCGGAGAATTTGAATCTTCGACACCGTATTTTTATTCGTCTTATTGGGCCAGCGAGTCTTCTATCGTTAAAGTGAAAGACCCTGTTGTGATCATTGGCAGTGGGCCAAATCGTATTGGTCAAGGCATTGAGTTTGATTATAGCTGTGTTCGTGGTGTGAAAGCCTTCCAAAAAAATGGGCATAAAGTCGTCATGGTGAATTCAAATCCGGAAACGGTTTCAACGGACTATGATACTTCCGATGTTTTATTTTTTGAGCCACTCACGGCGGAAAGCTTAATCGAAGTTATGCGCTTCATTCAGCCCAAGGGTTTTGTGGCGCAACTGGGTGGCCAAACTCCCATTAATGTGGCCCCGGAATTGGTCAAGGCCGGTTATCAATTGATGGGTTCTTCTTTGGAAACAATTGATTTGGCGGAAGATCGCGGATTGTTCTCTAAAATCTGCCGCGAGTTGAATTTTGCTGTTCCAAACTCAGCCATGGTCGGATCGTTGGATGAGGCCTTATTGCACGAAAGCGAAGTGGGCTATCCTATGATTTGTCGCCCGAGCTATGTTCTCGGGGGACGACGTATGGAGGTCATTGAAAATCATGAAGAGTTGATTTCTTACTTCCAACGTCATGCGGACTATATTTCGTCGGACAAACCCTGCTTGATGGATCAGTTTTTGGCTGGTGCTTTAGAGGTCGACGTTGATTTGATTCGTGGAACGGATTGGAATCTTATCGGCGGCGTGGTTGAACACATTGAAGCTGCCGGAGTGCACTCGGGTGATTCCATGGGGGTTTTGCCTCCACATCGTCTTAAAGCGGAAACTTGTGAACGCATTGAGCAATTGAGTATTGAGTTAGCTAATCGCATCGGCGTTATCGGTCACCTAAATCTGCAATTAGCCGTCAAAAACGATATCGTTTATATACTTGAAGCCAATCCACGCAGCTCGCGCTCTGTTCCTTTCACGGCGAAGGCGACAAGCATCCCGATCATTGACTTGGGAGTCGCGGCAACGCTGGGGAAAAAAGCCAATGAGCTTAAATTGCAAAATTTGAAATGGAGAAACACAGCAACCGTCTCCGTGAAGGGTGTTGTATTTCCCTTTAAAAAATTCCCCGAGGCCGATTCAATTCTGGGACCAGAAATGAAATCCACAGGGGAAAGTATGGGGCGCGGAAAGAACTACTCCGAAGCCCTGGCGAAAGCCTTTCTTTCAAGTAACATAAGACTTCCAAAAACAGGTCAGGTCTTTTTCTCGCTCAGAGATAAAGACAAAGAACTGATGTTGCCGATCGCCAGAGAACTTCAGCGCATGGGGTATGGGGTTTCCGCAACCACAGGGACGGCCGCTTTCTTTAATGATCAAGGTGTGAACTGTTTATCTCTAAAAAAAGTCGATGAAGGACGTCCTCACTGTGTGGATAAAATCCGCTCGGGTGATGTGGCTTTTGTGGTGAACACAACTTCAGGCAGAAGAGCTATTGAGGCCAGCTTCGACATTCGTCGAGCTTGTACAGACTATAATATTCCTTGTCTTACGGAAAGTGATGCGGCGGAGGCCTTTGTTCTTGCTTTAAAAAATACTCGAAATGAGTCATCATCAGTCGAAGCATTACCGTCTATGGAGGCCTTTTGATTTTCAAAGCTTTGACCGCGCTCTGTTTAGTGTTTTCAATTTCTGCTAAGGCGGAAACAACTCCAACGGAAAAAACTCCGGCCGCAATCACCGTAGGCGTGATTCCCGGAGGAAATCCTGAAGCTTTGCGTGCGCAGAGTTTAGAGCTGGCGAAGGCTTTACAAGCACAACTCAACATCCCCGTGAATTTTTATATTTCCAAAAATTATGCCGGCCTTGTTGATGCCATGAAAAACAAGAAAGTCGATTTCGCGTTCTTTTCATCTTCAACTTACGTTCTTGCAGAACAGCAGGCACAGGCTAAGGTCTTGTTAAAGAAAGTATGGACGGCGCCTTATTACTATTCTGTGGTTGTTGTTCCGGCGAACTCTAAAATCAAGAAGCTGGAAGACCTTAAAGGAAAAAAAATTGCCTTTGTGGATGAAAAATCATCATCGGGATACTTATATCCCCAGGTGGCACTACGCAAAAAAGGTTTGAACGATAAAGACTTTAAAGAGGTCGTTTTCTCGGGAAATCACCAGTCTTCTATTCAAATGCTTGAAAATAATAAGGTCGATGCCGCCGCAGTATTCAGTGACGACGAAAAAGGTCAGCACGGAGCTTGGGAAAAATTTGGTACGCATAAGCGCAAATATCGTACTATTTGGATGAGTGCTCCCATTCCAAATGATCCCTTCTGTGTGCGCCAAGATTTCTATGATCAGTATCCCAAAATTACTCATACAGTGATGTTTGCTTTGATTGAGCAATTGGAACAAACAGCTGGTAAAGACACATATTCCGAAATTTTAGGTTCTCATGACTTGATGCCAGCTACTTCTAAACAGTATGATCCTGTGAGGGAGATGGTTAAGGCTTTAAATATCGAGCTTAAACCGTAGTTAAAATGGCAGCGCTTAAAGTAGAAAAGCTGAATAAAACATTTCGTGGCGGCCTTTTTGAAAAAGACCGCCATGTTCTTCAGGACGTCAGTTTTACACTCAAAGAAGGTGAAACCACCGGCTTTGTGGGTAGCAATGGGGCAGGCAAAACCACAACCATTAAATGTCTTTTTAACTTTATTCATCCGGACAGTGGAAATATCGAGTTCTTTGGTCAACAACTTGATAGCGATGTCAAAACCCGCATTGGCTATTTGCCAGAGCGTCCTTATCTTTACGAGTTTCTAACGGGGCTGGAATTTCTTCGTTTACATTGGAATCTTTGCTACGGCTTATCCAAAAAGGATTTCTACGAGCGCGCCTGTGATGCTCTTCGCAAAGTGGATCTTTACGACGCCAAAGATCGTCGTTTGCGTACCTATTCCAAAGGTATGCTGCAAAGAGCGGGAATTGCTCAGGCGATTCTGACTCGACCTGATTTGCTTATCTTAGATGAACCGATGTCCGGTTTGGACCCAGATGGTCGCGCCATGGTGAAGGATATTCTTCGTGAAGAACAAAAACGCGGCGTCACTTTATTTTTCAGCAGCCATCTTTTGCAGGACATGGAAGAACTTTGTTCACACCTGGTCGTGGTTAATAAAGGCAAAATTCTTTATGAGGGCGGCCTGCAAAGCTTCATGGCAGAATTCCAGAGCTTAGAAAAGGCATTCCAAGTGCAAAAGAATCGTGAGGCTAACAATGTCTAAGGTTTGGACTTTAGCAAAAACGACTCTTCGCGAAATGCTGCGAGAAAAAGTATTCTTGGTAGTTATAGTTATCGCGCTGGTTCTTATTGCCTTGAGTTTTCTACTTGGCGCTCTATCCTTAGCCGAACAGAGAAAAATTCTAACGGATTTTGGTTTTTTGGCGGTGCAAATTGCATTGTTGGGAATTTCTCTTTTTTCGGGAGCCTATTTGTTAGCTAAGGAAATTGAGAAGCAAACCTGCTTGCTCATTTTGTCGCGCCCGGTGACTCGAGACCAGTTTATTTTGGGTAAGATCTGCGGCGTCTTGGCTTTGAACACTCTGTTGATGTTGTTCCTGGGGGTTTTGCTCTGGGCCTTATTGGGGCTATGGAGTGAACCGCAATTATGGGGGACCTTCGCTGAAATTTGCCTCAGTCTGTGGTTTGAAAGCGCCGTTATCCTTGGCTTGGTTATTTGGTTGAGCCTGGTTGTTCGACCCGTGCTGGCATTAAGCGCCGGATTTGTATTCTTCCTACTGGGGCATTGGCTTGGTGATTTGGCGTTCTTTGCTGAAAAAAGCAAAGAAGTCGTATTTATTCAAGCGGTCAAGGTTCTGCACTGGGTTGTTCCTAATCTGTATCGGTTGAATTGGAAGTCAGCATACTTTTTGGAAAAAGGTTTGGCGGCATCAGATGTTTTGTGGATGGCTGCTCATATGACAGGCTGGTTTTTGATCTACGTTCTTTTGACGAATTTCTTCTTTAGGAGAAAAGACATTGTTTGATTTTGACGCTTTCTACGTATTTTTCTTTGTGTTAGGTGCGATTTTTGGCAGCTTTGGGAATGTTATTATCTATCGCTTGCCTCGCGAAGAAAGTGTCGTAAAGCCACGCAGCTATTGTTATAGCTGTAAGACCCCGGTTAAATGGTACGACAATATTCCGATTTTTAGCTGGTTTATATTACGGGGGAAATGCCGCCATTGTGGAGCGAAGTTCTCCTTCCGATATCCATTGGTCGAAATCCTCACGGGTGTCTTGTTTGCTCTTAGCTATCACTATGCGGGGATTTCCTGGAATTTATTGGAATACCTGATTTTCATTTTCGGCCTGGTTGTTTGTACGTTTATCGACTTGGACCACATGATCTTGCCCGATGAATTCACTTTGTCTGGGATTGTAATTGGTTTGGTCGGAGCAGCTTTAAATCCTCAACGTGAATTCCTGGACGCCCTTTTTGGTATGTTGATGGGTGGGGGCTTCTTGTGGGGGATGGCGTATGTCTATTACCTCCTGACTAAAAATGAAGGCATGGGTGGGGGAGATATTAAGCTCCTCGCATGGATTGGCGCACTGTTGGGATGGAAGGCTATTCCGTTTGTGATTATGTCATCGGCCATAATTGGTAGTGTGGTTGGTTTGATCGCCGCTCGACAACAAAAAGCAGGACTTAAGACCGTCATTCCGTTTGGTCCTTACCTAGCCCTTGGTGCGGTGATTTATCTGTTTGGTGGCCAGACGATAGCACTGTGGTACCTGGACCTTTTTCTTCCGGGTCTTAGCTAGACCCCTTGTTTGACATTCACGCCCAGTCCATCAATACTTTTAATATGTTAGACCTGCGTCTGAAGGACGTAAGTCTTTAAAATTGGCAGCATTGAAGTGCAACTTTGGGGAAGCATTTAGCGAATGTTATTTAAATCAAAGAAAGTCATCGGACTCGACATCGGCACGAGTTCCATCAAGCTTGCAGAAATGGACTTCAATGGTAAGGGAGCCCAGCTGATTTCTTTTGGTTTTGCACCAACTCCTCCAAACTCCGTCTCCGGAGGCGAAGTTGTAGACATCGCTTCGGTCGGGATGGCAATTCAATCTCTTGTTGGGGAAGTGAAATCTAAGCGAAAAAACATTGCGACGGCAATGTGGGGTACCGCTGTTATCGTGAAAAAAATCACGATTCCCAAAATGGATAGAAAGCTTGTGCGCGATCAGATTCATTTCGAGGCTGAGCAGTACATTCCCTTCGATATTAATAACATCAGTTTAGCCCATCACATTCTCACCACGAGTGCCTCTCCGGACACCATGGATATTTTGTTGATTGCGGCGCAAAACGAATTGGTGAATCAATACACTCAGGTGATTGAAATCAGTGGCTTGCATTGCAGTGTTTTGGATGTCAGTGGCTTTGCTTTGGCGAACTCTTTTGAGGCCAACTACGGCAGAATTCCTGGCGAAGTTGTCGGCGTCTTGAACTTTGGCGCATCTATTACAAACTTTGTAGTTCTTCAGCATGGTGAAGTTATTTTCTGCCGTGATATTCCAGTAGGTGGCGCAAACTATACAAATGAGATTCATAAGGCCATGGGGGTTACAATCCCTGAAGCCGAGGCCTTGAAGCTCAGTGCTGTTTCTAGACGGGAAGTGCCCGATGAAGTCCACAGTGTTATCAGTGCGACAAACGAAGCTGTGACAGAAGAAATTCGCAGTAGCTTGGATTTCCTCAGTGCAACGACTAACGGTGTCCAATTGAATCGTTGTTTCTATACGGGCGGTAGTTCCGTGACCTCTGGTCTGATTCCAACGGTATCTCGTGTATCTGGTATCCCGATGCAACCGTTTGATCCATTCCTGAAGGTTAAAGCGAATCCCAAAAAGTTTTCTCCGGAATATCTGGCGCAAATCAGTTCTTTTGCTGGCGTTGTGACTGGACTTGCCATGAGGCAAGTGGGGGATTCCACGTGATTAAAATTAACCTATCTCCACACATTGGAGGCACGTCAGCTGCAGCCGCCGGATCTGGATTCGGTGGAGGCGGTGATATGTTCTTGGCCGCGGAGGATATGCGTAAAGAGGCGTTGAAACGTCTTTTGGTTATTTTGATACCGACAGCAGGTCTTTACGTCTATCAAACGCAAAACATCCCAGGCAAACAGGCCGAGCTGAGTTCTAAACAGCAGGTGTTGACGGAACTGCAAAGTTATAACGAAAAGCAGGCCGCTTCAGTTGCTGAAATTAAAAAGTTTAAAGAAGATGAGGCCATCATCGAGGCGCGTATCTCGGCCCTGGATAAAATTTCAAAGGATAGAAACCGCGAAATTCGCGTTCTGGATCTTTTGCAGGGTGTGATTCCCGAAAAAGCATGGTTGACGAAAATTCAGTTGAATCCTGAAAAAGTAGTCATTCAAGGGATGGCCATTAGTGATTATGAAGTTTCCCAGTTTTTGGAGTCTTTGACCAAGAGTGTTTTTTTAATGGATGTCAATTTAGTGAGTTCAGCTGAATCAGTTATTGACGGCGTTAATTTGAAAAAGTTTGAAATTAGTTGTGTATTGGAGCGACCGTAATGGAGAAGCTTTTTGAAAAACTCTCTTCATTCACAATTGGAAAGGCGTTCGTAATAGGCCTTTTGGTGGCAGGGATATTTTACGTCACGTTGTATGACGATGGATCCGCCTTGGATGGTCAGATTGCAAATGTTAGTCAGCAGCTCACTCAAGAAGAAGCGAAAAAGAAAGACACGGATGCAACATTGAAACAGGTCCGGGAGATGCAAGACAAAGTGGGGCGATTGAGTCAACAGTACCAAGAGATCTCGCGTCGTCTTCCTAACGCTTTGTATTCTATCGATATCAATAAATCGATAGATGGTTTTGCTCGTTCTGCGGACGTGGATATTAAGTCGAAAAAGCCTGGTGAAAATGTAAAGCGTGAGGTTGTAGAAGAAGTTCCAGTAAGCGTGTCTCTGGAAGGAACCTACTCTCAATTAGCTCAGTTTGTTTATTTGGTAGCTTCTTCAGAGAGGCTTGCCCGTGTTAAGAATATTGTTATTTCCGAGCCTGAAGGTGACGTTACAAATAAAAAGTTGAAGTTCGAAGGTCAGGTCGTTGGTTACAAGCTTGCGAATGAAAAAGATAAAGCGGAGACGAAGCAGTGAAGTCTGTAAGATGGATGATGTCTTACATTTTAGTGGCCTGTTTGGGATTGTGGCTTGCCTTTGCGGTAAGTATGCGTTTCATGGCGCCGGCTCATTCTCAAGGAGCTCCAACTAATGGCGACTTACCTCCAGAGTTTATGAAAGAAGTGGAAAGCACCCAAGCGCCAGCAGTGCCCCCGGGAGCACGACCTACTCAAGCTCCCGCCGCCGCACAAGCAACCCCTCCAACAATTCCACCGCCCCCTCAAGAGGGTGTGTCGGTTCCTCCTAGTCAACCGACAGTGGGTGATGCGGTCACAGCTGTGCCTCAACAAGATTTTATCCCTCGGGATGATTACGTTTATGACCCAACGGGGAAACGCGATCCTTTTAAACCATTCCGTGCCATTCGCACGACGACACACAAAGATATTCCAAAAGATCAGTTGGAACCTTTGCAGCGTTGGGAATTGGATCGTTTGCAAATCGTGGGTATTCTTTGGGATGTAGGCACTCCTCGTGCGATGATCAAAGATCCAGACGGCGCTGTTTTTACTGTAATAAAAAATTCTAAAATTGGCCGTAACGAAGGATATGTTTCGGCGATTCGCGAAGGTGAGATTGTCATCGTTGAAGTAAAATACGAGGAAGACAAGCCCATCAAAGAAACACGCGTGATGGAGTTGAAGAAATAATTCTCTTTTAAGGAGGAACTAATGAACGGATTCATTAGATTAACGATCGTAGCGGCAATGATTGCAACGCTGACTTCCTGTGCAAGTAACCAGGTTCAGGATGATCTGTCTTTAGACGAGGGTCTTGATTCAGGTGCTGACGTATCATCAACGGAATCGGCACCGGCTGAAGCGGCCGATGGCGCCGACGAGTTTGCAGATTTTGAAAATAAAACACAAGATCAAGCGGCTCAAGAAGCTCCTGCGCACTCTGGTTCCACAGATCAGGATTTGGCAATTGAGGACGAGTTGAACCAAGCAGAAGGTCAGCCTCCAGCTCAAGCGGCACAACCTCTGGCGGAAGCAGCAGCTCCCGTTGAACACCCAGCTCCAGACGTGCCAGAAGAAGACCCATTTGCGAACACTGTTGTTGATCAACCAGCTCCGCCTCCGGCGAATGAAGCCCCGGCACCTGAAATTCCAGCGATTTCAGAGCCAGCGCCATCGACATCTGTGGCTACCAACGGTTCTCCAGCAACAATTACGAATTTGCAGTTCAAAGCGAATGAAAATGGCGGAACTGTGATCGTTCAAGGGGATCGTCCTTTGAATTACACAACTCGTGCGAATGCTGATTTACATCAGTATATCGTCGAAGTGAATAATGCGATTTTGCCAGACAAATTGAAACGTTCTTTGAATACGAAAGACATTCGCGGCAGCATTGGCTCTATTGATGCTTATCAAAACCCGGGTTCAACAACCGCTCGCTTTGTGATTCAAATGCGTGAAGGTGTTGCTGAACCAGCCGTACAAGTTGAAGGTAATAACTTGTTGATCGTGGCTGCTGGCGGAGCAATTTCAAATGTCGCTCATGCAGAAGCTCCAGTCGTTGAAGTTGGCGAAGAAACAAAAATCCTTCCAAATCAAAATTTGACAGATTTCTTAGCTGGAAATAATAAATTTTACGGTAAAAAGATCTCTATCGAAACGAATAACATGGATATTCGCGACGCTTTGAACCTCATCACTGAGGAAAGTGGCGTAAATATGGTTATCGCAGAAGAAGTCAGAGGCAATGTGAGCTTGAAGCTCCGCCAAGTTCCTTGGGACCAAGCTTTGATCGTTTTGATGAGAGCCCGCAAACT
>JBJTMR010000142.1:0-43310 GCA_046070625.1 Bdellovibrio sp.
GGGGACTTGGGGATAAAAGCTATGGCATTGAACACTTTTATATCAAACTTTTTAAACTGGTCGATCATCTGAATACAGAGACAGCCCGAAAAGAAGGCGAACACCGCATCGCCTTTATCAAAACTTATTTGGCGCAAATTAAAAGAGAAATCTAGAGCGCCGGAATTTCTATTTTTTCAGGAAGGCCTAATTCTTTAGCCAGAGGGGCCTTAGAAAAATCAATAGCGTAAGACCTTAGAGCAATACTATCCGCGCCCTGCCACGGCACCTTAGAGCCATAAAGGGTGTCGCCGATAATTGGAAACCCATGGCGACTTAGATCAAAACGCAACTGATGCGATCGGCCTGTCACCGGATTTAAATCCCACATCAGTTGTTTCGCTAGGTTCAATCCCAAAAACTGAGCTAACGTAATACTGTCTTTTCCTTGATTACTTTCAAAAGCCCGGCGCTTGCCACGCAAGACCCGAGCTGTCCAAGTAAAGCTATCCCCAGGATTTAAAGAAATCTTTTGGCGAGAGTTAGAAACGTTAGCAGGGATATGATCGTAGCCTTGTGATGAGGTCAGAGCGCGATAGGTTTTCTGAACTTCTTTTTTTTCAAACCAAGCATTGGCTTTACGATGAGCCTCGGGATTTTTCGCATAAAGTACCAATCCCGATACTTCGAAATCCAAACGGTGCACAGGATAAATCTGGATGCCCAATTGTTTTTGCAAAGTCGTTCCCAAACAAGAACGACTGTCTTTTTCCCCTTCGCGGCTTGGGGTCGACAAAACCCCACAGGGCTTATCGCAAACGACAAAATGGGAATTTTCAAAAACGATGTGAATCATTTTTTGCTGATGCCGACCAAAAAGATCTCTTTAGAGATCTTTCGTGTGGAATCTGGTTTGACCGCTTCACACTTGGCAAAACTTTTTTTAATTTCATCGCGAAGCTTTGTGAAGTCATCGCTATGGAACAGTTTACAAATAAAGTGGCCGTCTTTTTTAAGAAAACGACGGGCAACATCCAATGCCAGCTCGCAAAGCTCCATAGAACGAGCTTGGTCGGTCATACGAATTCCCGTGGTCTTTGGCGCCATATCGGACATCACGATATCAAATGGCGGTTTAAATCCATGCTGGGCAAAGATCTCTTCCAAATTCAAATCACGAAGATCCGCCTGGATGAAAACAGAATTCGCCATTTTCACCGTGACGGGACTTAAATCCACGCCCAAAACTTTACCGTTGGCCCCAACGGCCTTGGAGGCATATTGTGACCATGATCCCGGAGACGCGCCAAGATCCAAGACGGTTTGATGAGGCTTAAAGATTTTGAATTTCTTGTCGATCTCTTCAAGCTTAAAAACAGAACGTGCGGCGAAGCCTTCTTCTTTAGCTTTATGAAAATATCTATCACGAGGATTGTAAGTCATATCGAAGGTTTATGTCGCTTAATAGAGTCAAAGTCCATGATAAAATATTCCATTCCCTTTTGGGGACTAATATACTAGAAAAGATTCATCTTTGGAGGCTTTTAGAATGGGTATCGTGTTAGCTATGGCGATTTTCTTTGTTATCGCGACTGCGGTTTTTGTGGCGATTGCTATCTTTTTGCCTGAATGGATGGGAATCACAGGCAAAAAAGCCAAAAAGATTATCGAAGATCAGCAAGAAAAGCCTTCCGAAAAAGACTCAAAAGATCAGCACTAGTTCGTGCGGATCTTTTGCTCTCGTGGCTCTTGAATACGGCTTAAGAGCCCTGCGCCGACAATAAACAATACCAGCAAACCCGTCATGCCCATGCGGGAGTTCCCCGTCATCGTCACCATCGCAGCGACCAACAACGGTCCCAAAATAGCCGCAAAACGCCCGACCAGATTGAAAAGACCAAAATATTCGCCACTTTGTTCTTTAGGCGCCATCTTTCCAAAAAGAGAGCGACTTAAGGACTGAACTCCGCCTTGGACCATCCCAATCACAACTGCTAGCAGATAGAAATGCCAAGCCTGACTCATGAACGAAGCCGCCACGACTGTGATGGAATACACCAGGATGCAAATCAAAATCGGTAGCTTGGCGCCAAATCTGCCGGTCACCTTGCCAAAATAATAAGCGCAGGGAAAACCAATAAACTGAGTAATCAATAAGGCCGCGATCAAGTCTTTTGATTCCAGGCCGATGGACATTCCATAATCCACTGCCATGGTCATGACCGTATAGACGCCATCAATGTACAACCAATAGGCCATCATGAAGGTCAACAAATTGCGGTCCTCGTGAAGAAGCTTTTTCCATGTCAGACGCAAAGACCGCAAACTTTGCACCGTCAGCGTCCCTAAAGACTCTTTCGTCATCAAGGCCTTGGGCTCTTTCACATTTTTTGCCAAAGGATAGGAAAACACCAACCACCAAACGGCCACCGTAATAAAAGAAACCTGGATGGCCTGCACGCCGTCCTTCAAACCAAAGGTGGCTGGGAACAAATGCATCAGGACATTCAATAAAAACAGAATCCCCCCGCCCAGATATCCCAACGAATATCCCAGCGAGGAAACAAAATCCATTTCTTCAGGTTTTGCGACAAATGGTAAAAGAGATTCGTAAAACACCGTACTGGCATTAAAGGCAATAGCCGCTAATCCATAGGCGGCAATTGCACTCCACCAATCACCAGCGGGAATAAAGGCCATCCAAGCGCAAGAAGCCACGCCCATTAACATAAACAGCAAGCAGTACAATTTCTTATGACCGCGCAGATCCGCCGCCACACCTAGCGTGGGACTCATCAAAGCAACAATCAGACTGGCCACAGAGATCGTCGTCCCTAAGCGCGCTGTCGTCACCGTGGAATCAGCTCCCTGACTCCAGAACAATTTAAAAAAGACGGGAAAAAATCCAGCCATCACCGTGGTGGAATAAGTGCTGTTAGCCCAATCATAAAGAGCCCAACTATAGATGGCTTTTTTCGGTGATTCCATGGTTTCCTCGAATGATGTCGTTACATCAAAGAGATCATGGAATCTGGAATCGCGGCAAGTACTAGTTTATAAGAAACCTTTGATTTCCTTGGTGGCCCGCAATGAGGCCTCCGTATTCGGAAGCCCCTGAGGAGTACGGCCAGAACCGAATTCTCTATACAAGTTCCAGGCACCCAAGCACGTCAAGCAAGCGCCGGAGATGATATAGGCCATGACCACTTTTCGATTTTGAGTGAATATAAAATTAAAGACACCGACGATGATCAGGATGGGACCGATGACCACCATGGACGATACTAGCTGCCGGAGTGCGAACACTCCCATTTCTAAACTCATAACCCCGCCTACGTTCAAAATTTGGTTATTTATGTTTTTCTGTAGAACTTATCGGCAGGACCTTGGGCAACTTTAAGCTTTTAAATGTTTCTCAATTTTTAAATTCTAAAAAAGAGACAACGCCGGATCTGCTTTTGAGACAAGACTGATATGACGAGCTCCGGCTGCGATCACAAACTTAGAAATCACACCGTCAAAAATTTCTTGCTGACGCGCGCTTGAGACTATCTCATCTTGATCGCCGGTCATAATCGACACGTGAGGTTTCAAGCGTTTTAAATCTTGAATGAGGGATTCTGGTGCGACCGCTGCCCTAAGAAACTCAGAGCTGTAATGAGTTTTTTCTTCCCCAGTTCGCATGGCCTCAGGAAAGTTCAAAGAAAACCCTCCATCAGGATCCACGTGAATCCACCCACCAAACCCCTCCACCGCAGCCTGATACACCGGCGGAAGATAAGGAGCAAAAGACACAAACTGAGCAAATTGATCGCGTAGATCCGAAACAGCCACTCGCAAAGTAAAACTGCCACCCAAAGAGTGTCCCGCTAAAGTCATACGGGTAAAAGACTGCCGCATTTTAAGATAAATGATCAGCTCTTCTAGGTCGATCTCAAGCTGATTGGGAGCAATAAGATCCGACGATCCAAAGCTTGCACCATGACATCTGAAGTCTGGAGTCACAACGTTGGCAATCCCCTGTTTGGATATCGCCGACGCCAAAACGCACATATAACGACTGTCCCCGCCGACCCCATGATACAAAATCACGAGGTCTTCAGACCATGCGGGATAAAAGCGATAAGACAAAAGATCCCCTTGTCGAGTGCGAAATTTCTCCTGCGGCGCAATCAATGACACCGGAATTTTGAAATCTCGCAGATCGAATTGGAGTTTTGTCATTACATCCCTGCTTCTTGTTTCTTCTTGTGAAGATAGTAGTCGTAATCGCCTTCATAGATGCGAAGTTGATTTTTGTCGACTTCGAACACACGAGTCACCACCTCACGCAAGAAGTGACGGTCATGCGATACGATCATAACGGTGCCTGGGAAGTTTTTAATCGCGTCCAATAAAATCTCGCGGGATACGATATCCAAGTGATTCGTCGGTTCATCCAGCACCAAAAGATTCACGGGCTGAGCTAAGATCGTCGCCAACACCACGCGGGATTTTTCACCACCGGAAAGAATCGAAATCTTTTTCTCAGCTTCTTCCCCAGAGAATTTAAACGCGCCCAACAAACTGCGTACGGTCCCCATACCAGCATTCGGCATACGGGAGTGCACTTCATCAACGATGGTCATTTTCGGATCAAGGACATCCAAAGAGTTTTGCGAGAAGTAGCCAAGATTGATCGAAGCTCCTAAAGTAGCGACACCATTTGTCGCTTCTACTTCGCCGGCGATAATTTTTAACAACGTCGATTTACCCGCACCGTTGACACCGACAACCGCAATACGATCCATGCGTTTCACCAACGCGTTAGCCCCAGAGAAAACCAATTTCTCTTTGCCGTCGTCGCGTGTCCAGATCTTGCTTAGATTTTCAAGTTTCACAACCTCATCACCACCACGCGGAGGAACGGGCCATTCAAATTTAATTTCAGATTCTTCTTCTGGAATTTCGATACGATCAATTTTCTCAAGCTTCTTCACACGAGATTGAACTTGCGCTGCATGGGATGCACGCGCCGCGAAGCGAGCGATAAACTCTTCTTCTTTCGCAAGCATGTCTTCTTGACGTTTTGCTGCTGCAATCAATTGTTCTTTACGGATATTACGTTCTTTTTCGTAGAAGTCGTAGTTACCACCGTAAACTGTGATGGTTTTATTTGCGATCTCTACAATTTTGCCAACCAAGCGATTCATAAAATCACGGTCATGCGAAGTCATCAGGATGGCACCCTTAAAGTTCACCAACCACTCTTCAAGCCAAATGATAGATTCTACATCCAAGTGATTCGTCGGCTCGTCCATCAGCAAAACTTCTGGATTCAGAACCAGAATCTTTGCCAAGGCGATACGCATTTTCCAACCACCCGAGAAACTTTCTGTGGGACGATGATAATCATCTGGTCCAATACCAAGACCTGTCAGGATTTCCGCCGCACGAGATTCAAGGTCGTATCCGCCCAAGCGTTCAAACTCCCCTTGCATTTCGCCGTAGACTTCAAGGATCTTCATCATTTCATCGGGATCTAGATCTGGATCAGCAAGTTTCGTTTCGCATTCCTGCATACGCGTTTGCATCATACCGAGGTTGCCAATGGCAGACTTCACTTCTTCCAAAGCGGTACGGCCACGCATGTCTTCGATATTTTGTGAGAAATATCCAACCACGGTTTTATCAGATTTTGAAACCGTTCCCTCGTAGCCTTCTTCACCAGTGATAATACGAAAAATAGTAGTCTTTCCAGTCCCGTTAAGACCGACTAGACCAATTTTCTCTCCCGCATTGATTTGGAAAGAACCGTTACGGTAAAGAACCTTATTACCCTGCTGCTTTGTGATATTTGATAAGTGAATCATGGCACCCTGTATAGCTCGAAATCCTTCGAGATGCGCGAAAAATTTTAAAATAATCTGCAAAGAAAATAGGCAACTCCAAAAGTATACACAAAAACTGAATCTTCTGAATAAAATCCGCGAAATAAGTTCAAACAATTTCAATGACTTCGACGTTCGTGCAATCACCTCACATGGTCCTCATGTTGCTTTGTTACCCCCATGGGGGTACATCATGAACACAAAGTCACGACATCAAGACATCAAAGACAACCTATTCGCAGCAAGCTTGTTTTCGCTTTTGGTCCTGTTAACAGCCTGTTCAAAATCAAATCAATTTCCGGGTTCCATCGCCGGCGACTCCAACCAAAGCTCAGGCGCCACACCAGGGAATAACTCATCCAGCGGAGAGACCCCAAACCCAACACCCCCACCTGCTCCAATGCCAACACCTGAGCCGACCTACAAAATGGCAGCCTTAGCTTGGGAAACCTCCAGCAAACCAGAAAGGGCTTTGTGGTCGGCTTACTTGCAAAAGATTATTTCAGAAGATTGGACCACGCTTCTTAACGGTGCTGATGATATCGAAAGCTTCTGCCCCACTTACCACAAGCTCGACAATAACGAGCGCGCCAACGTCTGGGCACAGCTCTTTGTAGGCATGGCAAAATATGAGAGTGGCTGGGATCCCACCAGCCGCATGTTGGAATCCACCTTGGGCACCGACGGCGTGACCGGTAGGTCCGTCTATTCCGAGGGGCTCTTACAATTGTCCTATGGCGACATCCAAGGGTGGCAGTTCTGCGATTTTGACTGGAGTAAGGATAAATCACTCTCTGCGACAAACCCCAATAAAACGATTTTAAATCCCTATAAAAATCTCTACTGCGGCGTGGGCATTATGGCGAAGCAAGTTGCCAAGAAAGGCGCTATAGTCTTGAGTTCTGGGGTTTACTGGTCTGTCCTAAAAAAGGGCGGAACCTATCAAAAAATCAGCAGTATTCAGAGTGTCGTAAAGTCACTCAGTCTCTGCAAATAGTTCATTATTGTTGCAAACCTAAAATATACTGAGCATTTAGGGCGAATATCGTGTATCTTCGCCCCTTCTTATAGAGCGTATACAACGAACACTGAACAGATTCGGTCCCTTTCGTTACGCGCTCCACTAACTGAAAGGCTCCCTGTGACTCCTCCTTTAACTACTGTCGATACTTTTGAAAGCTTTGGTCTTAGCGCTCCGGTGATGGAAGCGATGAAAGACATGGGCTTCACGACACCGACGCCCATCCAAAAACAAGCTATTCCTTTGCTATTAGGCGGTGCTAACGATTTCATCGGTTTAGCGTCTACAGGAACTGGTAAAACTGCTGCATTTGGTATCCCTCTTATCGAAAATCTTGATGCTTCGGTCAAAGACACTCAAGCATTGGTTCTTTCTCCAACTCGTGAGTTGGCTTTGCAGGTTGCAGAGCAATTGACTTTGTTGGGTAAGAAAAAAGGCATCCGCGTTGTTACAATTTATGGTGGTGCTTCTTACCGCACGCAAATTGATGGCATCAAACGTGGCGCCCACATCGTGGTTGCAACTCCAGGTCGTCTGGTAGACTTCCTTGAACAAAAAATGATCAAGCTTTCCAAAGTTCAAACTGTGATCTTGGACGAAGCTGACGAAATGCTTTCTATGGGCTTTAAAGAAGCTTTGCACACAATCTTGCAAGCGACTCACTCAGAAGATTCTAAAACTTCAGACCGTGCAGCTTGCAGAACTTGGTTGTTCTCTGCAACGATGTCTTCAGAAGTTCGCCGTATCACTGAAAAGTATTTGGAAAAACCAGAGACTGTGGCCGTGAACAAAGTCGGTTCTACAGCTGATACTATCGAACAAATCTACTACACAGTTAAAAACATGCACAAAACGGAAGTGATCTCTCGTTTATTGCAAACAGCTCCAGAGTTCTATGGCATCATCTTCTGCCAAACGAAAATGGAAGTGGCGGAACTTGCTGACATTTTGACTCAACGTGGTTTCCCGGCAGATTCTTTGCACGGTGATAAATCACAACAAGAGCGTGAAGCGACTCTTAAAAAGTTCAAAAGCAAACAAGTTAAAGTGATCGTGGCGACAGACGTTGCCGCTCGTGGTTTGGATATCAAAGACCTTACTCACGTAGTTAATCACTCTTTACCTTGGGATGCAGAGTCTTATGTTCACCGTATCGGTCGTACCGGCCGTAATGGTTCAAAAGGTGTGGCTATCACTCTTGTGAACTCGGACCAATTGACTCTTCTTCGCCGCGTGATGAACACGACAAAAGCAACCTTCACAAAAGGCGTTGTGCCTTCTGCAGATGAAGTTGCTGGTCTTAAAATCAAAAATGTTTTGGACAAAGTAGGCACAATGAAAACGGAAGATTCTTCCCTTTTATTGGCTGCTGATCTTATCCAAGACTTGGTGCAAGCTGAAGAAATCAACTTCAAAGATCTTTCTAAAGAAGATCTACTAGCACGCTTTATCGTCGCTTACTTCCCAGATGTTTTCGTTAAAAAAGACATCGTCCTAGATTATATGGGTGACCGTACTCCTCGTGAATTGTTGCCACGTGATCCACGTGACAACAGATTCACACGCGGCCGTGATGGTGGTGGCGATCGTGATCGCGGCGGTGACCGTGGTGGCGACCGTCCTCGTGGCGGTGGCTACAGACCGGGTGGCGGATTCCGCAGCAATCGTGGCAGCGCTTCTTCAGATCGTGGTGCAGACCGCGGTGAACGTTCTTTCAACGCTGATCGTGGTGAGCGCAGTGAGCAACGCCCTGAGCGTTCTTACAACAGCGATCGCAGCGAACAACGTCCTGAACGTTCTTACAACAGCGATCGCGGTGCAGACCGCGGCGAGCGTTCTTTCAACGCTGATCGTGGTGGCGAACGTTCTGGCAGCAAACCAAGCCGTCGTCCTTACGGCGATCGCCCTGAGCGCAGCACTTCAGACCGTGGCGAGCAACGCAGCGAACGTCAAGGTGATCACCCTGGAATTAAGCGCTTCAGACCAAGCGCAAGCTCTACTCGCCGTTTCCGCGACTAGATCCGTAAATAGCATTGAAAAAAACGCCGACCTTTAAAGTCGGCGTTTTTTTTTGCTCTGAGCCTACCCTAACTTTAGCTATTAAACTGTCAGAATAGTTTTGCCAATACTTTGTCCCGACTCTAAAAACCGATGGGCCTCGGCGACTTCCTCAAAAGAAAATTCCGTTACTTGAGGTGGCTGAATCTTACCTTGAGTACACCACTCTTGCAGTTGCTGAATGCTTTCCTGCAACAGATCGGCGCGAGCAAAAAGAAAAGATAAATTAAACCCCACCACGGATTTGTTATCGGATATCAAATCCAACGGCGAAAAACGCGGCGTCTTTAACAATCCCCAGGCCGCCTTCAGATAGTTCATTCGTCCCGATCCACCCTTGGGAAGCAACGAATGAGATCCATAGGCAATAAGCTTCCCCGTGGGGCGTAAATGATCATAGCTGTTTTGATAAGTCGAATACCCGTTGGCGTCAAAGACCGCATCGAAGCCTTCAGGTACAAGTTCTCGGGCCTTCGCCCACAAATCCTCTTTGGATTTATCAATCACATGCAGAGCCCCTTGGCGCTTCGCATACTCAACCTTATGAGAAGCTCCCACCACGGCCGTCACCTGAAAACCCGCAACAGATGCCAACTGGGTCAGCGCAGACCCGACTCCACCTGCTGCCGAATGAATTAAGACATTTGAACCTGGATAAATTTTAGCAATTTGAAAAAGCGCGTGAAAGGCCGTAAAAAACACGGCCGGAAATCCCGCGGCTTGGGATAGTGAAAATCCCTTTGGCAAAGAAAACAACTGTGATGACCGTACACATGCCTGCGTGGCATAGGCATTAAATAACGTCACCCCCATGACCTCTTGCCCAACATGCCGATCGCGAACAGCGCTTCCTACTTTCAGAACGACTCCGGTAAATTCAAACCCCGGGGTGATCGGCCAACCGACATATTCTTTCGCAGAGGCGTAAACTCCCCAGCGCACCAGACAATCTGCATAGTTCACTCCTATATGGCGAACCTGAACCACGACTTCGTCATCCTTGGGGGTGAGGTCTGCAAATTCCTCGATTTGTAAACGCTCATACGAGCCAGCTTTATGGATAACAATTTTTTTCATAACTCCCCCTTTTTAAAGAATGTTTTAAGTTTCTTCCTGTTTCAAATTCTTATTTTTCTTAAAGTCACCCTTCCCCAGGCCGGGTATATCGCCATCCAGCCCCCAATAAACCTAAGAAGCCGTTTTTTGACATACAAATTGCGGCGCCGACAAAATTTTAGACAGCTGAAATCCAATGTATCATCATGAAACGCCCTTTATCCCTGGCATCAATACTGCTTTAGGGTCTCAACATGAAGACACTTAAAAAAGCACTTCCAATTTTAGCAGTAGCCCTTTCCTTCAATTTTGCAGCAGGGGCAGAGTATTACTCTTCACCAACACTGACTTACTCTGTCACCCGCAATTACAAAGTCGATGACGGCGAAAACGTTTACCAAGTAAATGGTGACCCGGAAGATCTTTATCCCGGAGCAGTGTCTGAAGATGCTGATGCGATCGACGTCTGGAGAGTTTCAAATTCAATGAAGCTGGCGAAAAGCTGTAAGTACTTTGCCAACGAAGATGAATATGGTGCTTGGGGTAATGCGGTGGTAAGCGCGCTCCGCTCCCACAACTTCCAACGTTTGATGGATGGCTCACCAGATCTTCATCATATTTGCAAAGGCTATAAAAATTTTGGTCGTGATGACAAAGAATCCGTCTGGGTTTTGATCTTGTCCAGCATGGCTAATTTTGAAAGTACATGTAACGAAAAACCGCGCATGGCCCAAGGACCAAACGGTTCTCTGGTTGGCTTGCTGCAATTGCACCGTGCAAAGGAAAATCGATACTCTAAAGGCTGCTCGAAATATGACGGCGACACGGCAGTATCGACAATTCCATGCGCCCTTGCAATGCTAGATAATCAATTAAGACGTGATGGTTCTTTGTTTAATACAAAAACGTACTGGGATGTTTTAAGAACAAATTCTCGTACAAGAAAGAAAGCACCACAACTTCAAAATGGCAGAGTCAGATACGCAAGCCCTGCACAACTGATCAAAGAAGCCGTGATGCAATACCCAGGTTGTAACTAGTTATCCCTACCGCTGATCATCTCGGAGATCAATCCACGATCTCCGCGGTTTTCAGCAATAACAACACCTGCAACGTGGCCGACAACGAAGACGACAAAAAACCACATTAAAGTTTCATGGACTTCTTTAAGTAGGCCCGCAAAGTCTTTAGAAAGCCCCAGAGTTTCTTCCCAGTACATTGCCAATCCTGACAAAACCATATAAAGCGTGACCAAATAAAACAACGCATAACCGATTTTCACCATAGTAAAGTGAATGGCCCTGACGCGTTTTTCCGCCGGCAATTTGGATATTCCCAACACACTTTGCATGGCCTGAGTTGTAGGACATTTTTTAACCACAAAGAAGCCGACCAAAGCTCTGACTACCAAAAGAGCCGCCAAAGCAAAGCCAATATAATAGTGCCACTCCCACATGACGTCGCGCAACCCCTGAGCTATGGACTTTGCGACCTCCGGACTCACTGATCCACCGCCCTCTTGAACCTTGGTTTCAATAAAGGTGGCGTTAGTACGCCAACTCAAAAACGTCTTTCGCAGGAACACCGTTCCCAAAAGACCTAGAATTGCTAAAGCGTTGAGCCAGTGCCACCAACGCATGGAGGCTGGATGATTTTCTTTGAAGCTGTATGTATTAGTCATAGAAATGTTTATATCAGACAGTTCTACCAAATGACAAGAGAGCTTCCTTCAAATCGTCTGCAAACTCCACCCCCCGCACAACTCCCATTTTTAAAAGTTTTGAGCGAAGACTTTCATTCAACGAACAAAGTCTTAAGTGAGCGGGCTTGGCGCGAATCTCTCGCTGCATTTGCGCGAGCATCGAAATTCCATCTGGTGAGATTTGCCCCACGTTCTGGAAATACAGAACAACGCAGTTCACATCCTCTTTGCCGAGAATTTCCTGGCGACAGGCATCCAAGGCAGGTACGACGTGGTTGCTAATCTCGCCCGCCAGCGAAACCACCAGCATGTGATTTTTCTGATTTATTTTATAGTTAAACGACTTCTGCTCATCCAACGTACAACTCCTAAGAAATCGATATCCTTGGAGGTACTTTAACACATGAAAATTAAGGATTAAAATCACACCATTTTTTCATACCATTCCGACACAAAAACACCCCAGAATCCATGCTGCTTAGGGGCCAATAGTTCTTAATTGGAACAACGATTGACAACCTTGTTACAGCAGAATACTTCTCGAATTCTTGAGGGTAAAAACATGAGAAAAATTGCTATCGTATTCGCTGCGGCATTCTTCCCGTTTATCGCTAATGCCGCGACTTTCACGGTCACTCCAAAGACGTTGCAAGCTCGCCTACTAGAAAACAATATCGATTTAGCAATGCAGCTAAATAAAGTTTACCAAGCGAAGGACAACGTAGACCGCTCGCGCAAAAATCTTTTGCCTGGAGTCAGCCTCAACGGCGCCATTGATTCGACTTTTAGTTTTTCGCTTTCCACGGTGAATATGCTTTTGCCGTTCCTTTTGCCAAGCAACTGGTTGGACTTAAAAGAAAATCAATCTCTTCTGAATGCTCAAGGAGACGCTTATTACATTGCACAACTGAATGCTTACTCTTCAGCGTATGCCCTTTACAGCACGATCCAGGGCGATTTGGATTTGCGCGACATCTTGCAAGACCAATACAGCAACTATAAAAAAATTGAAGACCTGATAAAAATGGCCGTTGATGCTGGCATGATGGAAAAAGCCGACCTCTTGCAGGCCCGTGCACAAACCCAAATGACAGCTATTCAAGTTTCTCAAATGGATGCATTGATTCTGCAAGAAAAGGCTGCGATTCGTGAGATGTTGGCCTTACCTCTTTCAACGACCATCCAATTCGGAAGAACTCGTGTTGCTTCTTCTTCTGTGGAAGACCAGTCCTTGCAAAGAACTGCGAACCAATCCATCGCGAAGTCTCCTGAACTTCGCCAGCTCAATGCCATGGTGGAAGCTGCCAATGCCGCGAAATGGAGTTCTTTCTGGGGCTTCCTGACCGGAGCCTCTTTGGGAACCTCCCGAGGCCCGACAGGAGCTTTCAGTGAGGTGGATGGCAGCGCCAGCATGCGACTTGGCTTTGGCCAGTTCCTCGTTCTTAAAATTGGAAACCGCAATTTGGCGCAAATCGAACTGCAAAAATCGCAGCTTTCTTATGACCATGCACAACTGGTGGAATCCACCGTAGGAACTTTGCGTGAGGCCCAACAGCAAGTTGAACTTGCCAGACAGGCAGAAAACAGCCTCCGTGAAGTTTATAATAACGAGGTGAACAAGTTCCAAGCTGGCCAAACAGACTTGCTGCATGTTCTTAACGCCGGTAATGCTTTAACCTCGGCTTTTACCAACAAAGTGAAAGCAAGAACGAGCTTGGATACCTTACGCATCAGCTTGCACCGTTTGATGATCTCTGATCAGTTTTCTTCCATTCAACGTTGCCGCGTCTATAAAAAAGGGACCAGCGGTTTGAAAGGCAAGCTAGGTCGTATCTTCAATCCGAATAAAGATAAAATCACTTTGGATCAAGCCTGCGGGCCTCAGGTTTCGGAAAACTAAGGTCTCACGGAACGCCTCACTTAGACACAATGACATATGTTCGCTTTATGACATGTCGAGATTGCTATCAATCTCGACATTTCTTTTTTAACTTCAATGACTTGCTCTAATAGCCCGTCACTTTTCAATCATTTCTTGTTCAGCCCAGAATGAATATATGCCTTTAAGTCGCTGGCTCACCCCTTGCTTTACAAACGAGTGTGCGGGGGGATCTATGTTACGGAAAATTTTTGTCACATTGTTACTGTTGTCAGTTTCTTCAATTTGTTTGGCTGTTGAAGATCTCAACGAACTTATTGAATCAGGTCAGCGGCCGAATCAGTATATGCAAAAATCTGTTTCGCGCGCCGTCAGTTCAGATAAAACCGAAAAAAGTGGCTTTGAAGGTGATGTGATTGTCGCCAGCAAGGGTGATGCTGTTATCAATCCCGTAAAATACAATCCCTTTATTGAATCCGATGACGTCGAAGTAAAAACTTGGCGTGATGAGAAATAGGCCTTTGCTCCTTGGGAGTTCTTAGCTTAGGATTCCCTTCTATGGGAACATCAATTCAAGACGTTGTTATTATCACTACCGGCGGCACTATCGAAAAGACTTATAATGAGTTCGATGGTTCCTTAGAAAATCGCGGTACCAGCATTAAAAATCGCATTCTTTCGAAAATGCGTCTGCCTTATACCAATATCATGGTGTACCCGCTTTTAAGTAAAGATTCATTGTATATGACGGATGTAGATCGCAGCCTGATCTGCGCCACCATCAAAGACCAGATGCAACGCGGTTGCCCGATTGTGGTCTTACATGGAACCGATACAATGCATGTGACAGCGGAATACTGCTTTAACGAAATGAACACTCCGGCTGTTCCAGTTGTCTTTACGGGAGCGATGATTCCGATGGGTTTTGATGATAGCGATGCTTCACAAAATGTGACGGAAGCTCTTTTGGCGGCAAAACTTATGACACCTGGTTTTTATATTTCATTTCATAACCAGGTCTTCAAGGCTCCAAAGGTGCGCAAGAATCGCGACAAAGGCACCTTCGAGTCTTTTGACTAATAACAAAACGGCGTTTATTTATTTAGGTAAATGCCGTCGTCTTTTACAGTCAGCAGGCGTTTTTTATACAAATCCCCCAGCGCCATCTTATATTTCTTTTTGCTGACGCCAAACATATCGTAAATCAGCTCCGCTGAAGTCTTGTCATTGATCGGCAGAAAGCCGCCGCCTTCACGAAGTTTTTCCATGATTAATGGACCAATGTCTTCGGAACTTTTGTGACCCATTTTTTGCAGAGCCAAATCAATTTTCCCATCGGGACGAATCAACTTAATATAACCCTTCATCGCTTGGCCTAGATAGATATTGTCAAAAACTTCATTGGCATAAATCATTCCCCAATGAGCCTTGTTCACAAGGGCTTTAAACCCCATATCTGTCTTACTTACCACCAATAAACCAACTTCTTGCCCGACTGTATAGGTCGCCGGATCTTTAGAGATGTGGGGCTCTAAGCGCATTGTCGCCGCAATACGATCTGACTTATCCAAATAAAGAAATACCACCACACTTTGTCCCATGCGAATATCCCGAGTCACCTCGCTAAATGGCAGAAACAAATCTTTACCTAAACCCCAGTCCAAAAAAGCGCCCACGCGCTCAACGGATTTTACCATCAAACTTGCGAACTCCCCAACCTGGGCTTTGGGTTTTTCCAAGGTGGCCGTCAGACGATCTTCAGAATCGAAGTGAATAAAGACATCCACTTCGTCCCCGACTTTTAAATCATCGCTAACATAACGACGAGGTAACAGGATTTCTCCGTCTTCTGCGCCATCCAAAAACATACCAAAATCGACTTTGCGCAAAGCTTTTAACTTATTGAACTTACCAATTTCAACCACAACAAACCTACTTTTTAAATCTCAATATTTTTAATCAACCAGGCTTCAAGTTCATCCAAGCCCGAAATGGAATCTACAAACTTCGCCCGAACGACATTCATCGCATTTCTGACAGAAACACTGGAGTAATGTTTCTGACGAAGCTCTTCAGATAAAGTTTCAATCATCGCGGGATAAAGGCAGTCCGTATAAATCTGAAGATCTTTAATCAGACCATCTTCGACCTTAAACTGCAGATCAAAGAATCCCAAGGCTAAGTAATCATCCATTTTATGGGTGAATTCCAAAGTATTGCCGTAAAGCCAATCCCAAGAGCTGAGTGACTCGTACTGAGCATTCAGTTCTGGAATGTTTTTTAAGCTCTCCATGCTCAAGTTTTCAATGGTTGCCTTAGAGCCATAGAACTCTTCAAACGACGTGATCATGCTTTCCACAATCATATTGTGGTTAATCTCTGGGTGAATTTCGCTAAGATTCGCAACACGAGCTCGGACTGATTCCTTGCCTTTTGCTTGAAGCTTTTTAGGGTTCGGAGTCAGATAGTTACCCAAGCGTGTAAGGTCCGTATGCAGCAACAAAGTCCCATGATGAAAAGCCCGGTCTTTCTTTTCACGATAAGCGCTCCCGCTAAATTTGCGAGGTCCATCTGGGAAGGGAACCAACAAATCGTTTCGTCCCGAAGCTTCCCCGTGAATGCCAAACTTTTTCAGAGAATTTAAAATAATCGCCACATTGTTGTCGCGCTTATAACCGTCTCGGGGCGAAAGAAAAGTAAAGTTGGTGTTCTTAAGATCATGAAAGACAGCTCCGCCGCCTGTTGTCCGTCGAGCCAAATGCACGGAATCCGCCTTCATCTGAGCAAGATTGCACTCTGACCAAGGGTTCTGATTACGCCCAATAACAACGGTCTCTTCATTTCTCCACAAAAACAAAATCTGACTAGAAGGCTCCAGATTATGGAAAATCCATTCCTCAGTCGCCAGATTCAAATGCGGATTAAAACTGTCTGATAGAAATACTTTTAACTGAGACATTATTTAATTCCCAACAGCATATCAAAGTCTTCTTTTGTTAAAGCTCCGCCCGCAGAGGCCACAGCGGTCGCCGTCTCATCGGTAGAAAACAGGGATTGAAATTTTTTGCCTTTGCGATCTTTCAAAATCTCGATCTTTTCTTCCAAAGATTCATGCATAATATAGCGGAACACCTGTACGGCTTTGCTTTGTCCCATACGGTGAGCGCGGTCCGTCGCTTGATTTTCTACTGAAGGATTCCACCACGGCTCCAAGTGGAACACGTAACTCGCCTTCGTTAGATTTAGCCCCACGCCACCGGTTTTAAGAGTCATAACTAAAACCGCACCACCTTGGACTTCGTTAAAGTCTGCCAAGATTTTCTGACGCTGTTTTGTCGGAATTCCCCCGTGCAATACAAACACCGGAATCCCGACTTGTTGCATGATCCGTGCGGTATGCTCTAAGGTCTGCAAAAACTGAGTGAAGACCAAAGCGCTTTCCCCAGATTCAACAATTTCTTTCACCGAATCTAACAAGGCTTCAAGTTTGGGCGGAACCTTTTCGTAACGCACATTCGGCAATCCCGCAGGGTCCGAACAGGCCTGGCGCAAACGCAACAAGGCTGTCAACATTTGCAACTGAACACTGGCCTCGCCCTCTTTAAGCATGGTCTCTTTAACTTTTTGATTATACGAAAGGGCGATATCGCGATAGATCTCCATTTGGCGATCTTCAAAGGCAATACTGACTTTCGTTTCTTGTTTTTCTGGCAACTGATCCAGAATTTCTTTTTTGGTACGACGAAGTAACAAAGGCTTGATCTTTAATTTAAGATCTTCCATTTCTTCTCTGGATACCATTTCGGTATTCACAAACTGCCTGCGGAAATCTTCGATTTTACCTAAACTGCCCGGCACTAAAATATCCACCAAAGAATAAAATTCCCCGTAGTGATTTTCCATCGGCGTACCGGTTAAGCATATTTTAAACTGGGAACGCAAAGATCGCGCCGCACTCGTTCGTTTCGTCGTGATATTCTTAAGGTTTTGGGCCTCGTCGAAAATCACAACTTTCCACGCAACCTGAGCGAGGAAATCCTCATGCTCCATCAACAGACCATAGGTCGCAATTAACACGGTCTCTTGTTGATTAAATAATTTCTTTCCAATGGCGTCGCGATCTTTGTTAGAAAATACGGACACCGGTAACTGCGGCGTAAATTTTTGAATTTCACTTTGCCAGTTAAAGATCAACGAGGATGGCACGACCACTAGGACCTGACCCAGCTCGCCTTTCACGCGAAGATCTTCCAAGAAAGCCAGGGTCTGAAGAGTTTTCCCCAACCCCATGTCATCGGCTAACAAAGCCCCCAAGCGCAGGCTGTATAAATTCTGCAACCAACGCACACCTTGAGTTTGATAGTGCTTCAGTTCGGCGTTGATGGAGTCCGGCAAAATGAGCTCGCGCGCTTCTTTGCCCAAATCATCATAAAAGGCACAGATTTTTTGCCATTCATGATCTCCGCGAATTCCCACCCCAGAGGCGCGCAACGCTAGCAACTCTAGAATTTGATGACGAGGCAGTTTATAGATTCTATCCATTCCGCCTTTGGATTTACTTTCAACTTTTCCTTTTTGCAGCTTCAACCAAAAGTTTTCCAGGCGACGCAAAGAAGGCATTTGTTTACGTGGGACTAAATACAATTTCCCGTCATACTCAATGACACCACTGCCACCAAAATTGGTCATCGCCTGCGGATCAATCTCTTGGCCCTTAAGGAAAAATCTTGGATTGAGTTCAAACCAATTAAAGTATTTTTCAGCAGCATCTGACGTTAACAAGAAATCAACGTCGAAATCCCCGTCTTCCAGTTCCTGCAGCGGCTGTCCTTTGAAGTAAATCTTAAAGCCAAACGGCAACAGTGTCTGCAAAGCTTCCAAGGTCTCATGAGTCTGGGGCCCTTCGCTTTTCGCAGCCGGGAAACAAAAGAAACCGTCTTGCAAAGTTGGATCTTTTTCTGGATCACCAGACCATATTTTACTCAAAAAAGACGTGCGAGACTTTTTAAAGGCCTCACCGTTCGTGGAAGAAGCCAGGCGACGTAACATTTCGAAAATCAGGCGGAACTCACGCTCAACCACACCTTCCAAAATGACTTCGCCGTACTCAGAATAAAAACTTTCGCTGGCTTCTAAAACCTTAAAGGTCTTACGAACATAGTCATCGAAATAAACCAAGACAGAACGAGAACATAGCTCCGGCAATGTCATATCCCGAGCCAGCACCACCCCTGTGCCACTCACAAGCAAGGTCTGAATGCGCTCATGCAGGGTCTTAAAGAGTTCTTCTCGTCCGACAATCTTACCGTCAGTCATTTCCCCTTCAAAATGCATAGAGAGAATTTCTAACGTCAGATACTGCAAGATCCCTAAATGGCGCAGTAACTTTAGATCCCAATCTCTTTTACCGCGAGCGCGAGTGGCAATATCTTTAGGGTCTGAATTTAATAAGTAACTCAGTCCCTCAGAAAGTGTATGCAGATACATTGCTGAACGCGCCGTCCAACCCGGACGAGCCAAATCTTTCTGATTCAAAACCCGAGCTTCGTGCTGCACAAAGAACACGCCCTGATCTTGTAATTGAATACTGGTAAAGCTGTGATCTTTACCCAAGGTCACAACCGTGCCGGAAATTTTAACCGGTATAGTACGCGTACGAAGGTGCTTCAAAAAGCGTTTCGCTTCGATTTCACCCTCTATGACAATTCCTGGATATTTTTTATTTGTTAACGAGAAATCCAAGGCGTCGTCAGTGACTTCCGTCATGACTTCGACGATTTCGCTCCATTCACGAGCCCAGGGATGGACGGCTAAAACACCTTCGGATGGTTCTATGGCTACGGACTCAAAAAAAGCATAAGGCTTTTTACGAGAACTGACCAACGTAAACTCTGAAAGCAATTTGTCTTTTTCGGAAAACTCCACACGCCAATCAAACTCGCGAGCCATATCGAACTCGATCTGACGAATTGGAATAGACTTAATGGAGTTCTTGGTTTGCAAGTAAGCTTCCAGCTGACCTTGGTTCACCTTACCCGCCACCTGGGCCAAAACATTTTGCATGATCTCTTCTAGTTCACGCAAAGTTTGGCTGATAAACATTTGCTCGCGCTGCGGAAGCATCGGCCATTTCGTGAAAACACTACCACCGCGAGGAGGTTGCGGCAAAAGGTCTTTAGGCACATTCTTATGCAAAGGATGGCGTAAGATATCCTTTGCACTGATTTGCATTCCGTTGCTGAAGTTATAACGAAGCATCCCCGCAATACGATTTTGCTCATTCACTTCATTGAAATAATGTTCTGAATAAGCCGTCAGTTTTTTCTTAAAAACTTCGGGCATATTGAAAAGCAGCGGAGATACGACTTCATTTTCTTTAGCCAAATCTTGCAGGCGATAAGGAAAAGGATTTTCTTCCAAAATCGTGGTTAAGGGTTCGCCACGTAAAATTGGATTTTCTTCGATAAAAAACGAAACAGATTGCAAAAAGCCACTGCCCAAAACTTCTTCTTCGGCTTCCGAACTGCCGCGGCGACGCAAGCGAGGTCCTCTGAGATCAATAGAAAGTTTATTGATTCTCGGGTCTGCATCATCTTCTTCGATCGTCAGTGCCTGCCACAAAATAACATAGGACGCCCATTGGTGAGCACAACTGATCTTGGTATCAACACGAGTTCCACAGTGGTCACAGCGAAAATCCAAGGCCCCCGAGTTTTCATCTTGAAGAACCTTTACCGAGCAGGTGTCATTCACTTGTCGATCTAAAAGAGAAATCTTCAGCTGCATCGCCCCCTGATGAGTTGAATGCATTTCGTAGCCTTCAAAGCCACCTGCAGAAATAAGTTCCAGGCCTTCTGCAAAGACACTTTGTTCACCTAGAGGAACACGTTCACTAGGATGACGGAGCTGGGCAACATTTTGAAGACTCATTGGGGCAAGAAACACGAACTTTCCTTTGCATACTCCGTTAAAAGGGCATCGGAAATTATCAGCTATTCTGCTTAAAAAGTCTACCTAAAGTCGTATGGTGCTAGCGGGTATATATCGTATGTTCCCTATACATGCGGGCAATGGGGATAATTCGCTTAGAAAACTTAAATCCTTGTTGCCAACGCGTTATTTTGGCCATGAATCCGAGCAACCAAAAACGATGAATTCGACAAACAAACAAGAAACAGTCCCCTCTGCCCAGATCAAAGTCTTTCGGGACATAGCCCGGTGCCTTTAATGTCGGGGGATTCTTGCTGGAATTAGGAAAGGCCCCTTTGATGAAAAATGAACTATCGCCATTAAGCAGCTCCAAATTCTCTTTTCGTCTGTATTGCTCAGCCACCTCAAGAATTTCGCTATCCGGCTTAAAACTGCTATTGTTGCCCAAATAACTATATCTGCGGAAGGCTTCCATCATTTTATAGTTCACGGTCGTTGAAACGAAGGTCACAGAGTGAAACTTCCGGCGCAGTTTACGAAAACGGGAATCTCGGCGAAAATGCGTGGTCAAAATGGAACTAAAAATGTTCGGTAACTTGAATCCTTGGTGTTCCGGTAAAACCATACACTCATTCGCAGCGACAACCAAGGTCTCATCCTGGACATATAAATCAAACAAAGCAAAAGCCACGATCTGATCACCACACTTGGCATAAAAAACTGCCGACTGTTTTTGCAAATAAGAATAAAAATCCTCATGGGCATTCCAAACAGCATCTTCCACTTTCTTGCAGCCCTCAGCAATACGCTGAAGCTTCAACTGTGGACAGTGATTGACCTCTTCTGAAAAAAACTTATAGCGCTTATTTTGTCCCAAATACATAAACTATCTTACCACCAAAGAAACAATCGGATTGGCTTTCCCGGAAGCGGTCTTACGCACTTCTGGAACAATCATCCCCTGAATACGGATTTGCGGTCTTCCGACATATTTTGACAATGCGGCTGGAATATCCACTGACAACTGCTGATTCCAGTTCTTGCCTGGGACCAATTCTAACAGCCAGCGATCCGGCTCTGTCTGAATAAGGCAAAAAGCCGATACGGCTCCGGGAAAATCCAAGAAAACTCCATAAGTAAGATCCAAAAGATATCCAGAGCTCAAAGTTTCCCCAGACGACAGCACAAAGGCATCATTGCGACGACCTTCTAACTTTTCCAGAATTCTAAAGTTTCTTCCACAAGCACAAGCCCGCGTGCGAATAGCACCGCGATCCCCTTGATTGTAGCGAATCATGGGCATACCCAGGTTATGCAAATTAGTGCCGACAATAGACCCGACCTCGCCTTCGGGCACCAACTCGCCAGCCTCGTTCACGATTTCAAGGTAATTGATGTCGTCAAAAATATGATACTGCAAATGGCGACATTGAGACGCAATGCGGGTCAATTCTTCACTTGAATAATCATCGAAAACAAAAGCATTGAATCTTTTAGCCAGCTCTTCACGCTCTTTAGCAGAACTCATTTCTGAATTCACGTTGATCGCCTTTATTTTTAATCCGGCTAAATCTTGTTCCGTCATTTGCTCTGCGATAGAGCGCAAATGACTGGGATAACAAACCAATAAATCCGGCTTGTTGCGCTTAATCTGTTCAATGGTATCCGCAATCGGATTCAAAGTTGAAATAAAATTCATGGGATAAAGGCCAAACAACCCATTCAAGGGATAGGCGCTGGTATAAATATAGGTTTGCGAATGCCAAGGACGATAATCAAAGGCCATCATATACAGACGCAATCCCGCCAGAATAAACAGATTATAACTAAACTCGTCATAATAAACGTCGAGGGCTTTCCCCGTGCTGCCACTGCTTTTCGAAACGATAAGCTCCTGAACCCTGTAACGGTCACTGATAATTTCAGAAGGAGCGCGATCCAACAACTCCGCCTTCGTCAGAATTGGCAATTTGGCCACATCGGCCAAGGTTTGAATATCTCTAGAGTCCGGCAACGATTTATCACGATACAAGGGAGAATGATGACGAGCCTCCTCCACCAGGTTTCTGATTTTCTGCAACTGAAAAGCTTCAATCTGATCACGGGACCAATAAGGTCTCTTCATCATCTGATTCATTTCCGTCACAAGTTGTCCGGTAAGCTTCAATGTCTGCAATAAATTAAGAGCTTTCACTATCGACTCGCTTTAATAAATTCTTTTGGGGTCGCCATCAGAAAACTCAAAGTCAGCAAAATCGCCAATGCCAACCAAAAGAGCTTCACTTCCACCAGGTAAATCAATAGCAACCAAACATATCCGGTATAGGTGACCGGTAAACCTTGGAAGTATCCGCTTTGAGCCAGTCCCCTTTTAAGAAATCGAAACAAGCGATACATCCCGGCCCCCAAAAAAACTAAAAGTGGGACGATGAGAATGGCCTCCGGTTGGAGGGTAAACCAAAACCACCCCACGGGAACAATCACAAACACCAAGCCGTCCACCACAGCGTCAACTAGGAGTAAACTTTTGTTACCTTCTCGAGCGGGTTCATATTTTAACAGAAAACTGGCAAAAACTTCTGACCAAATAGGCAGCACACCGATCAGAAAACCTTGCAGATAGATATCTATGTTCTTTCCAGAAGATATAAATAGCACCGCAAACACTGAACTTATAATTTTTCCAAGTAGACAGAGGACCATTCTCTTATCATGATATTATTTGGACGAAAGGAGAAGTCCTAATGTTGATAGCGGTTCTGGGTGGATTTATTTGGGGACTCATGGAAGGTACTTGGTTTTTTATCGTACCCGATATTCTTTTATCGTATATCGCCGTCAAAGGATTCAAACAGGCCCTCGCCTCAACCATCTCTGTTGTCATCGGAGCTATGGTCGCAGCGTGCATACTCTATGGACTTGCGTCCTCGCCGAATCTTCTGGAAAATCTTCGCCAATTCTGGACCCACCTTCCTGGCTATTATCCAAAAATGTTTGAAGTTATTCAAAAGCACTTGGGTGAATTTCAAGGCCAAGGACTTCTCCAAGGTCCGCAAAGTGGCATTCCTTATCGTTTCTATGTTTTTGAAGCGACCCAGTCGAACATTTCATTATCAGATATCTTATTTTGGACACCGGCCGCCCGCCTGGAAAGAATTTTGCTGGCACCGGTGGTCGTCTTAGCTTTACGTTTTGGGCTGAACAAACTGAAATCTAAATTCCCACGCCTGAAAACAAATTTGATTTTATACGTGAGTATCACCTTGTATTGGATTGGAATTTACATCTGGTACTGGGGTCTTTTCTTGCCAAAAACCTACGGCGGAGCCTAAAGCTCTGCCTGTAAGGTTAAACCCACCGCGCGACTTTCCCCGGGGTATAAATAGATGTGCCCATATTGGGTTGGAGATTCTCTCCAATAACGGCTGTCCGCCAAATTATCGACATAGAGCTGCCACGTCGTCGGAACCTCATTCCATTTTTGCGTATAACTTAATCCCGCATCATAGCGAGTCCAAGATGACAGCATAATGCTGTTATCAGCAGTGACAGCTCTTTCACCTTCATGAACAAGACGCCCATTCACGGACACACCTGGAACCGACGCAATTTGGTATTTTGCATTCAAGCGCAAAACCTGCTTGGGAACATTTACGGCACTTTCGCCGTTAAGGTTTGGGTTCAATCTTCCGCCTTGTCGGCTAGACTCTAACAGCATCGCGGAGGCTTGCAGTTGCCACCGTCCTGAATCCCATTGCGTTTCCAGTTCTAAACCGCGATGGCGATCCTCCCCATCTACTTCAAACAAAGGCGCGGCATCTGTGACTGTGGGGCGATCAATTTGGAAAAGAGCAATGCTCCAAAGAAGATTCTTTCCGCCCTTAAGTCCCAATTCATACTGACGACTGCGCACATCTCTTAAAAATTCTCCGGCGTGATTGTATCCGGACTTATTCGGCGTCACCGAGGACTCCAAGCCCTCTCCGTAACTGACATAAACCATCAGCTGAGACAGATCGTAGGAAAGTGCGGCCCAGGGAATTGGAAAATTTTGGGAATAACTAGTTTCGCGAGACCCATCGGTACGAACACTTTTTCTGTCCAAATAATTCAGACTTAACCCCAACCACGTCTTCCATTTTCCAAAACTGATTGCATCGGATACAAAGGCTTGAATATTCGTAGAATCACGGTTGGTGGCCTCATCACTCATTGTTGGATTAGCCGGAACAGTTGCCGCGCCATCAACATTCCCGACGCCGACTAAGTTAAAGGCTTGACGCTGATAACGCTCGCGTAGACCACTGCCCATCACACCGAAGGTGAGGCCATGCTTCGCTTCACCAGTGACGGCTTGTCCCTGAAAACTTAAGCGAAGGGCTTTATTTTCCCGACTTTCATTATCGCTGCGATAATCATACAGATCGAAGGTGCCGTCAGAACAGTAACGATCAAAATTTCCCTCTGCCGTACACCCAAATGGATACGCAACGCGATCATCCGTATTAAGTGACTGCATGCCGCCGATGACCGACCAGCTCCAACTATTTGACAGAGTTTGGGTATAGCGCAATGTTCCCGTTAAACCCGAAAAGACGACGGGCTGACTCCAAGCCTGATTGTTTAAATTGATATTGGAATCGGCCGGCTCTGGCAGCTTACGTCCAAGTAAACTAAAACCCGGCTGGCTCGGTTGCGAACGACGCGACCATTCGATCTCTGTTTCCAACAACGAGTCTTGAGAAATATGCCAGTCCCCCGCAAACGCCACCAACGATCGATCACCCTTTGCATCTTTCAGATGAGGAGCCAGTTTTTCTTGAGCTAGATTAAAGCGGTAACCAAAATGGGGGGGCGCTGATGAAACTCCGCCCACATCCACCGCTGCTAATAAATTTCCGCTGTCAGTGCCGTCCAACAATATATTGCGAATTTTTTCTGCGCTAGGACGTTTCACGACGTAATTCACCAATCCCCCTGGTGAACTGGCCCCAGCTTGAATCCCGCTGAGACCTTTTAAAATATCCACGCGCGATTTATTATCCAAAGCAATATAGGTTTCTGCGGTGATAGGCAGCCCCTCGCGAAGATAATTCGAACGACTGTCCAAGGTATAACCACGCACGGAAACTGAATCCCAGTAACCTGTTGGGTTATAGCTATCCGTCGTGGAGGCATCGATCTTGGTCATTTCAGACAGATGAAGGATTTGATTCGCCGACATCTTTTTACTGCTGACACTTTGAGTGGCCGCCGGCAGATCTGTTAAGGGCACGGCTTCGAATCCGATGACATCACCAAACTCTTGTTCCGGCTGAGCTTGAACTTGAATATCCATTAACATCGTCTGCGCGGATGACTGACGACCGAGGACTAATCCCATAAGAAGGGCGAATTTAAAAAGACTCTGCATTTTTACTTCCCTGCGCGAGCGTTATCTCTATCAGGTTCAAAGGGTTTTTCTCAGAACCCGCAAATTGCGGGAACACCCCTAGTTCAAAAAGGTTATCTTGGATTTCTAAATATCTGTCAAATACATTGAAACTCTAAAGGCGCTTCAAGGCTGCTGCCAGATCCTGGATCACATCTTCCGCATTTTCCAAACCAAGGCTTAAACGAATGGCGCGAGGATCAATTTTACTTTCGCCTCGTTTGTCTTGCGGAATTGCCGAATGAGTCATAAACCCGGGAACTTCAATCAATGTTTTTGTTAAACCTAAGCTGACCGCTAAAGTGATCGCGTAGGAATTTTTGGCGATATCATCGACAAACTTCTGACAGCGCTTCATGTCCCCTTTAAGTTGGAATGAAATCATTGTTCCAGGTGCAAACTTGTTTTCCGGTGATTTTAAATATTTTTTGGCAAGCTTGTATTGAGAGTGAGACTTCAACCCTGGGTAAGTGACACTTTCAACCTTCGGATGTTTTTCCAAGAACTGCGCAACTTTGATTGCGGTCGCCTGTTGCTGTTCAAAACGAATCGCCTGCGTGGAAATGCCATAAACCATAATGTGCCATGCGGAATAAGGATGAATGATGGCGCCAAAATCTTTACGAGCTACACGCAGGGAACCTTCGAAAGCCCGTGGTGCAATGACCGCCCCACCCATTTCTGTTCCAAAGCCCGAAATATTTTTCGTCAAACTTTGAATAACAAAATCGACACCCCACTCGACAGGGCGCAAGGCCCAAGGTGTCGCGAATGTATTATCCACCACAGCGTACACCTGTTCATTTTTGCCGCGCTTTTTATTGGCGGCTTTGATCAAAGCAGTGATTTTTTCGAGATCTGCGATCTCCAAAATGGGGTTGGATACAGTTTCGAAATAGACGACACGAGTTTTTTTATCCACCAACATCTTTTCAAGGGCTTTAAGGTCGTTGATATCCACCAATGTGTTTTCAATACCCAGGCGCGGCAACCACTGTGTCAGTAAGCTATAAGTGCAACCGTAAAGAGTTTTGTGCGCAACCACTCGCTCCCCCGCTTTAACCAGCGACAAAAGCGTGGCAGAGATCGCACCCATTCCGCTACCAAAGGCAACGGCGCATTCGCCTTTTTCCAAGATAGCTAATTGGTCTTCCAACATCTTTGTTGTGGGTTCTTCCAGACGATCATAAATCCAAATAGGATTTTTCGGATCTTGAGGTCCTGCAAAGGTGCTGAAACCTTGCGCCCCCCGTTCTAAAGAATCCAGACGAAATGTCGTCGACGCCGTCATCGGAGGAATTAAGTGATGAGAAAACTCCCAAGATTTAGAAACGAACTCCCCATGAATAGCCTGAGTTCTTGGTGAGAGTGCTTTTTTGCTCATTTTTTTTGTCACACGATCCTCCGATAGCAAAAATAGAGCACATATTCTAACGGAGTAAAACAGTTGACCCTGAGCGTTCAGAGTGGATTTTCACAAATACCTTAGAGCGTCAGAGACTGTTCTCAATCTGAGACAGTGCTTTTTGCAAAGTTGTGCAGATTATTGACGAAAAACCCCATTCAGATTTTTTTGGATTCGACTGCTAAACTAACAAGCATGATCAGAGAACTTTGGAGTACTTTTCCCCGCTTACTGGTTGAACGAATCAACGCTTTACTCGATGAGGCCGAGCCGAGTTCTGCGAAGGCCTTTCAATTATATAAGACCTGCCAAAGCGAAAATCTTTGGAATGACACTTTCGATAAATTCTCTCAGCATCTCAATCACTATTTTTCTTTGCATAAATTCGAGCGCCGAAAAAGCGTTTTAGATGCCGCCCTCGATGCACCGATGAGCATGGCAACCTACAACGAATTTCATTTGAACTTCCGCAACGCCATTGTAGAAAACAGATCTATTGTGAATTTGGCTAACTGGGCTCATCACCTGATGCGTGTCGGACATAAAACAGACAGCGTCGTTATCTCCGAAGATGTGTTGTGCAAAACTTTGAACTATATCACGCACCCGCCGCTTTTCGAAAAAGCGGCGAACATTGATTTTGAAGATTTTTGCGAGGCCTGGAAAAAAACCGTTTTTAAACTTTTCGGCAAACAACACGATGGAGAGTTTCAAAAAATTCTCACGGAACTGCAATGGTTGAAAGCTCAGCTGGAAGCCGAAGAACAGCAGATTGAAAAACGCCCCGCAACTTATCCCACAATCTATCTGACTCAGACAGAAATTGATTGGACCATCGCCGTCCAACGGGCCGCCGAGGACGGCAAAGACATTCCCAAATATCCTCTGTCACGAGGACCCCAAAAACCACGCTTAATTGATTTGCTGCGCACCGTGCAGCTCTATAAGATTGTGGAAAACTCTCAGTTACCAGAGTTTCTGGTTCACAAAGAAAAAATACGGTCCACCATCATGGACCGCTGTGAAAAACTGTTAAGAGATAAAGCCAGCTGACCGCTTCTAAGTAGAGCCGTGCTTGTAATCTCGGTACTCTGGACGCCAATAGTTTTTTTCAATAGCAGCCTTAAGCTCTGCATCAGTCATAACTATGGACACACCATCAGCCTGTGCTGCTTTTCCAACCTGGAAAGCAATGGCCCTTGATACCTCACCGATATTTTTTAATTCTGGCAACAGGGCGCCGGATTTATCTTGCGCCATTGGGGAACAATCTGCCAGAGCATGGCTTGCAGCCATAAGCATCGCATCCGTCACTCGACGAGCTCCCGCTGCCAGAACTCCCAAACCGACTCCGGGAAAAATGTACGAGTTGTTACATTGAGCAATAGGAAAGGTCTTTCCTTCAAATTGCACGGGAACAAAAGGACTTCCCGTGGCCACTAACGCCGCCCCTTCCGTCCAACGAATGATATTTTCCGGCAAAGCTTCAACCCGAGAGGTCGGATTCGACAGCGGCATCACAATCGGGCGCGGACAATGACTGTGCATAGTGCGAATGATCTCTTCTGTAAACAGCCCCGGCTGGGCTGAAGCGCCAATTAAGACAGTCGGTTTGGCATTCTTCACTGTTTCCAGCAAAGAAATATCCCCTTCGCCCAAATTCCAATCCTTGAGCGTCTCTGTTTTTTGCACCAGGGCACTTTGGAAATCTAAAAGATTCGGCATTTTATCCGTCAATAAACCAAAGCGGTCGACCATAAAGACCTGACTGCGAGCCTGCGCATCGCTCAGCCCCTCGGCACGCATTTGCGCAATGATTTGCTCGGCAATTCCACATCCCGCTGAACCAGCACCTAAAAAGGCCACTCGCTGATCTTTAAGCTGACCACCCGCCGCACGACTGGCGGCGATCAAGCACCCCACAACAACGGAAGCTGTGCCCTGAATGTCGTCATTAAAACAGCAGATCTGATCTCGATATTTTTTAAGAATCGGAGACGCGTTTTTTTGCGCGAAATCTTCAAACTGCAACAGGACATCAGGCCAACGACGTTTCACAGCTGCAATGAAAGCTTCAATAAAGTTGTCATACTCTTCGCCAGAAATGCGCTGGTGGCGCCAACCCATATAAAGCGGATCATTGATCAAAGCCTGGTTATTCGTTCCAACATCAAGAATCACTGGCAATGTGTACGCAGGACTGATGCCTCCACAGGCGGTGTATAAAGAAAGCTTCCCGATGGGAATACCCATCCCACCGATACCTTGATCTCCTAGACCCAAAATTCGTTCACCGTCAGTGACCACCATGATCTTTACGTTTTGCTTCGTGACATTGCGAAGCATTTCATCAATACGATCGCGATGCGGATAAGAAATAAAAAGTCCGCGATGGGCGCGGTAAATTTCCGAGAAGTGCTCACAAGCTTCGCCCACCACCGGCGTATAAATAATCGGAAGCATTTCGGTAATGTGATTGACGACTAAATGATAATAAAGCGTTTCATTGGTGTCTTGAAGATTGCGCAAAAAAATGTGCTTATCCAAACTTGATTTCACTTGTTGATACTGGCTGTAAGCCCGCGCCGCTTGCTCTTGGATTGTTTCAACAGTCTCGGGAAGCAGACCATGCAGGCTTAAGTTTTCTCGCTCTTCCTCTGAAAAAGCGCTGCCTTTATTTAGAAGGGAAATGTCCAAAAGAAAAGTTCCAGAATAAGGAATGTAAACCGGTCGTTTGGCTTTGCTGTCAGCGTCCATAAATCCTTCAATCAATTCGATAAGTTGGAATATGAAGATCTTAGTACAGCCCCCCGAAGATGTATATGTTTTTGAAGCCGAACGCTTTTCAAAAATTAGCCACGGGTCCAATAAACAAAGGATGCTGAAATATTCATTTAACAATTACATATATCATGAGGCATATTGAATTATGTTTATTTCACGAATAGTCGTATTGTCCTTGCTCGTTTCCTCTTACGCTTCCGCAGAAACAATTACTTTAAACGGAGAAGATGACTGGGCCCCG
Organism: Bdellovibrio sp.; assembly: GCA_046070625.1. GTDB lineage: Bacteria > Bdellovibrionota > Bdellovibrionia > Bdellovibrionales > Bdellovibrionaceae > Bdellovibrio. The sequence goes on from JBJTMR010000142.1 coordinate 30,357, forward strand.
TATTCGTCGGCGACTTCAAATTATAAATCTGTCCAAGGTTTGGCTCCCGACATTATTCATGCAGCCTTCAAAACTCAGGGTGTCGAGGTTAAGTTTCGCCCCGTTCCATTTGCTCGCTGCATGATCGAAGTCGACAATGGCTCCGCTATTGGTTGTTTTGACACAATCATCAACCAAGAGACTCGAGATAAATACATTTTTCATAAAACGCCCCTCTTTAAGGCCGACATGGTCGTTTATGGCCCGATCAACTCTTCGATCAGCCAAATCAAAATCAAAGACCTTGAAGGCAAAATTGTCGGCCACACTGAAGGCTACACCTACCCTCCGCAGTTCCTAGAAAATAAAAAGATCATTGCGGCAGAAAGTCCGACAGAACGCTCGCAACTTGAAAAGCTGGCGTCGGGTCGAATTCAGTTTGCAATTATGTGGGGACTTACAGGCGAGCATATTATCGAAAAGAATCCACACCTTGCCAAAAAGGTTAAGGCCGTGGGGACGATTTCTCAGGATTCTTTATTTATTAATTTCTCAAAGGCACATAAAGACGGCGCCAAATACGCCGTCGTTTTTGAGAAGGGCTTGCAGGCCATTATTAATAATGGCACCTACAAGAAGATTGAAGACGAATTTCACAAGCAGCACCAGCATTTCAAGGAATGGATGCCGCGCACGAAAACCCAAAAGAGCGACTAAGGAACATTGCTGTTCGCAGCACCTAGGCGAGCCAACGCCTTCCTTTGTTTCTCTTTCATATCACCCAAGCGTTGACGTTTTTTCTCTAAACGCTCTTGAGACTGTTTTCTACGAGCCTCAGTTTCTTGAGCTTTTCGGTCATATTGATTTGCTTTCGCCATAGACTCTTTGATCTGGCGATCTAATTTCGCAGACTCTCGTGCAACCAGGCTTTCTGTTTGACGAAGGCTATTTTTGGCTTTTGCCAAAGCCGTCGCACTGGCTTTTTCATTGGAGCGGGCTTTCGCTAATTCCGCTTGGGTTCGCTTCAAACTGCCTTGCAAATTGCGAATCTGTTCATTGGTCTGACGAAGCTCGTTGGCAATGCGGTCACGATTATTGACCGAGGTCTCGCGCTCTGAATTCGCACGCTCGAGCTTTGCACTGACGGCTTGTTCTTTCCCACGAGCCAAAGCCTCATCCGCAGTCATTTTTTTAATTTCTTTATTAAGACGAATTGTTTGTTCAGTCAGGCGCGAAGTCTCTTTGGACTTGCGAGCTGAATCCTCCTGCAAACGTTTGATTTCACGACGTGTGCGATCTGCAGTATTGCGATGCTCTGCCGCTACTGCGGAGTAATCCGTTTGGCTTTGGTGGAGTTCTTCCACTGTCGTGTCATAGCCACCTTGAACTTCATCAAGACTCGCTGACAGACTTTCAACATCTGCTTGTGCGTCGAGGGCTCTTTCTTTCGCCGAAGTCACTGCCAAGGCGTTGGAAGACGTGGCAATCATAACGGACAAAAGCAAACCTTTAAATACGTTCTGTGTATAAGTTTTGGACATAAATCACCCTTCTCAATGTTGATGAGAGGAGACTATCCATAAACTATGCCGCAGCCTCAGGAAGGATTAAATAAGGTCTAAGAGCTTTAGAGCCTTTTCGGCCTGGTAAAAAATTCCAAGAAGAGCGCCTTTTGGCGCTCTGTGGGCAACCCTTGTCACATGGTATAGAAGAACTCTTCTTTGACGATCTTACCGTCTTTAACGGTGTATAAGGCCACTTCTTCAATGTTCATACGCTTGTGATCTTTTTTGGAAGTAGCATCGTATTTGAAATGAACTGCAAATCGATCACCCAAGGGAAAGGGGCCGTCGACTTGGGCTGCATGGACTTCCATAGATTCTTCCCAATCCTTATTTTTTCTGCGCACGGCTTCAATGCCGGTAGAATCGGCCGGCATTCCCGGCATACTCATGGCCTCATGACTTTCGATTTTTGGCGAGTAGAGCGTCTCAACGGCTTTTAAAACTTCTCCAGACTTGCAGAAATTAACAAGCTTTTTGCCCACTTCAAGGGCTTGGCTGTTTGTGTCCATCGTATCCTCCTCTGCACTTATCTTGCGGCGGAAGAGGACCCGAGAATATGTGTTTTAAAACACCGGACAAACTACTTAAGTAGGTCCGCCGTGGTTAAAGACTTCTTAGGTTTCTTCGCATCCTGAAAATCAATGGATTTCCACGTGAACATCGAACCACCAGAAAGCTTGTATTGCAAAGCTCCTTGTTTATCACTTTGCAATGGGAATACGAGCTTCACCGGAGACGTGGCTTTAAAACTTAAAGAAGCCTTCTTTTCGCCATTTTCTTCACACAGAATTTTGATCTCAGAAGCATTCACTTCCACCGTGTCAAACGAAAGGCAGGAAACCTCGGAAGGTTTGTTCCATGTTTTGTCTTTAAAATTGTATTCATGCAAATGCGGGTTTTTACCATCCCCGGCTGTCCACTGTGAAATCATCACAAGATGGTCTGGAAACAACACCATCCCCATGATTTCTTCACCGCCCAAATCTTTGGGTAAAGACACTATTTCTTTAGTCGCTGTTTTTAGATTCAGTCTTACCAACGAGTGCGCTGGAGATTTGTCATCACGCACACTGACTACGACTTTATCGCCAGAGATATTCGAAGCACTCTGAATCGCCGCAAAAGCTGAAGACCCGATACAGGAAAGAAGTAAAGCAAAGTTAAGCAGTCTCATTATTTCACTCCTTTTTGGACATCAGAAGACTTCCCTTGATACTCGGCGCAGGATCTCCATACTTGATCCATATCGCTGACCGGTCGATCACAGGTGCCGAGCCCCGCCGCTCCGTCCTCCAAGGACACCAAAGGTCCTTTAGGGTTTTTGTTAGAGTAGTCCACAATTTCACTCTCTGATACAATTTTGTGACCTGATTGTTGGATGGATTGAATAACCGCATCCAAATTATCGGCCGTCCATTTATGGATATCATGCATGAGCGCGACTCCGCCACCGTGAGAGCACACTTGTCGCAGTAAAGATTCCGGCAAGGCCTTGCGTTTGATCTTGCTCCAGTCCCAAGTATCTACATCCCAATGAAACGGGCGATAACCGTGTTCTTTCAAATCACGAATCATGCGATCATGCATCGCTTGATTTGCAGGATTTTTATCCGCGAACCATCCGCCGCCATAGGGAAAGCGAAAGGGAATAGGTTTTTTGATACCAAGAGCTTCAAAAACCTTATAGTTCAATTTCAAATTTTCTTCGATTTTTTCCTTCGAATTTTTTCCCAGATTCCCATGATCCAAATGGTCATAAGAATGAGAGCCAATAGTGTGCCCTTCTTTTTTCATGCGCTCGAGAACTTCCAAAAATCTTTTTTCGGAAGAGTTTGGCGGATTGCCTTTGGCCATATTGGGAAAGTGACTTGCAGAAACCAAAAACGTCGCTTTGATTCCGTACTTCTTAAGGGTGTCCAGGATCCGCAAGGTCTCTGGGATCTTCGGCCCATCATCAAATGACAGGTGCACTTTAAAAGCTTCGTTATTCTTACAACGAAGCGTTCGTACTTGAACCGGTTCAGTCGCTGTTGCTGTTGGCAGAGTTTGCGCTTCGTCTGCATAGGCAGAGGTCGCCACTAAGACACTGATGATACTTAAAAACAATTTTGAGTTCATTCATCTATTAAAGCACTGCTCCGGCAACCCCCGAAGAGCCTTTTTTCAACTCAGACCTTAGGCTGGAGTTCGACTGTCTAGTGCTTAAACAAATTGGGGAAATTTCCCCTTTCTCTGTTCACTTGTTCGCCACACGAAACCTAAGGGCTCAATAGAGGTATTACTCCACCCCGGTAAATCTCGACTCAAGATGAGTCCTCGAAAGATTTTTTTACTGTTAAGATCGTGTTCTTTCGCGAAATGTTGGAAAATAGAAATGAGCCACACGGGAGTTATGGAATGGCAAAAAATAAATTCAAAGGGTTTCTTGCCCTGGCGCTGGTGTATTTAGCGGTTTGCTTTTTTTACGCCAATTGCGCGCGTAATGAAGAGGCCCGCGTTCCGGCATCCCTAGGCATCGCCGATATTTTTCGTTAATTCATTCTTTTTATACCCTCACCTTGACAGCCTTCAAGGAGACCCCATGTTTATAACAGAAAGGTCAATCGGAGGTTACATGACTACATTAACAACTTATTGGAATCCACGCCGCAACTTGAATCTTTTTAACGAGATGGAAAAGTTTTTTGACGAAACAACGCCCCGTTCTGCAGCCGAGCGCACGCTAACTCCAGCTTGGAATACTTCAGAGACTGAGAACCATTTTCTGCTCAGCCTCGATATCCCTGGCGTTGCGAAAGAAGACATTAAAATTGATTTTGATAAGAACACACTGACCGTTGCCGGTGAACGAAAACGCGTTGGAACATTCAAACGCAGTTTCACCCTACCCAATTCAGTGGAAAGCGAAAAAATCGAAGCTCATTACGAAAATGGGGTTCTTGAAATAGTCCTTCCTAAACTTCAAACGACGCAACCGCGACGCATTGAAGTTCAAACAACCAAGTCTGAATCGACGGAAGCGCAATAGCGGCATCCGTCCTCCCTTCCCGAATTCCCGCAGGCTCTGCCTGCGGGTTCTTTATGAGTCTTTCACACTCAAACGTCTAAAATTTAGTTTCTGATGTATTCGAACTCTTGAATATGCGGTGTCGAGTGGCAGCTATCTATTGCTGTTTCTAGAATAGCTGTTACTGATACGAGGGATACATCAACAAGCCCATCATTGTCTGCGCGACCGGACACTTTTAATGTCACTTTTTCGGCATAGTCGCAACCCGATCCAGAAATATCAGAAAGAACATTTTTGGCTTTAAAAGAAAAACCATTTTCATTGCGACGAGCGATATAATCCAACCATACACCATCAAAATACTTGCCGTTGAAATAGCTGTAAATACTAATCGCGACTGACGACGTTTCAAGATTTGATAACGTGATGTCCTCAATGCACACTCTTTCCGGTATTGCCGAAGTGGGCTGTGGCCCTTTTAAAACAAAGCATATTTGGGCTGCCAGATGCTCTTCAGGGCCCGCAAAAGAAAAAGATGATAACGCCAACGTCATTGCTAGAAACGCAAATACTGCCTTCATATAAATCTCCGGTATTAAATTTTGTAGGGGCAGGTCTATCACGCCTAAGACCATAACTTTGTCAGCGTTCTATCAGAGTTCTGTTGGTATGGAGTCTCAGATTGAGACGCACGCCCCCCTGCCGTTTCGTGAATCGTCGGAACCGTATTATTGACTATCCTATTTTGTCACTTGGCCCGATTGAGCCTCTTTATCTCGTTTTAAATGAGCATCGGTTGGCTAGCACCTTGCACATCTATTAGAAATGGTGTTCCCCTGTGGACAAACCAAGTGAGGCTTCCATGAACAGATTTTCTCTAACACTTATCTCGATTCTAACCTGCTCCCTCTGGGGCCATGCCGCAAGCTCTACACTATCGATCGCCAAAAGCCTCGCCAAAGAGACTCGCCTGCAGGACGGCGCGAACTGCTTTAATACGAGCTTATATACTCTCGGCTTCACTAAATTAAAGGCCTATACGCACCAATCAGAATTCGACTATTATGTGAAATTTCACTGCCGCGAAGTGGGTTTTACTTTTAATAAATTAACCACGGATTCGTTGCTGACTTATATCGACGGCAATCAACAACCGGTTCATGCGGCTATTGCCTTGGATTCAACAAATATTATTGAAAAAAACAGCCTCTATGGTAGCAAGCACAAAGAAGTTTATGGTGACAATTCTCCAGGAAAATATCTAATCCACCCAATCGGCAGTTCGATTTTCTTTCAAAAATTGCTTACCAATAAGGACGACGGCAAAGGCCATGCGTACCTATGCCAACCTAAAGATATCGTTCAAAAAATCACCAAAGAGTTTCTAAAGGATGAAGGCACCAACAATATCTCACAATTTCTAACTTATCTTGCGGGACTCACCGAAATCAAAGACCGTAAGCGTCTGGAAAAGAAACTGAATAACGAACTGTTAGAAAAGTATCGTGCTTTAAAAATCAAAGAACATCTTGCCTATATCTCTGGAAACAGTCAGCTCGACAACTACAAACTCGGCATCATGGAGTCTGCAGCCTACCAATGGAATCTTTTAAATTGCACTGAGGCCTACGAAAAATATGAAGATTGTTACGCCCCGGAAGTACAAGCATCCATCAATACTCTTGACGATCTTTACCGTTCTATCTTTGCATATCGCGATTATGTAAAGGCTCAGTATCAATACAAATAATTTTAGCCCTTTAAATAAAAAACCTAGAGTTTTACACCCTAGGTTTTTTAATTCTCTATTTTCAGGACAACTCAACTAGTGGGACTCACTCAAGATAAAATTCGCAAATCCGGGCTCTCTATAACTGCAATGTCTGCCATTTGTGGGCTCCCATGTTGGATGAAACCCCAGACGCTTTGCCGTCGTAATAAAGGTATCGATTCCAAGCTCAAACCCCGCGCCCCCACTGCTGCCCGCTGAAACGTAAATAGCCGGACGCATTTTATTTCCAAACTTTGACAACAACAAATTCACGTTGTTGCCTTCCCAGTCACCAGCACTGAGGTAGTTTTCTTTCTGCAATTTTTGTTGCTTAAGAACTAAGGCCGCATTCAAATGATTGTCTTCAATGTACTTCAACGCGTATTTTTCAGTGGCATAGGGGTTAAGATCCGTAAGAGCCGGACAAAGCAACGAGACCGTCGCAAATGGGACATCTTTTCTAAGCGCCACATTACTTACGCTGACCGCGCCTGCCGCTTGACCAACGATGTGTCTTTTACCGTTTCGCAAGCCACCTAGAATTTCATTTTCTATAAATGGAATCGCTTCTTTCATAAAAAAGCCATGTTCTGGCGTCGCAATATTTTTAACCAGCATCTTGCGTCTTCCAAAGGACAAACTCACCACGCGAGGTCTGTATCCAGCTTGGTCCCAAATTCTTTGGACCTGAGGCAGACCGTTCACCGCCTTAAACCAATCCTTTTCATCGGAGTCCATATCGTGGAAGAAATAAACGACGTCATCTGAGTTCGTGCTTTTTAAATCGCGGTAGCAAATTGAAAATGGGATGCGGAGCTTTTTTTCTTCGTAACAGTTAAACTCCGTCGGAACACTTCCCACTTCATTTTCTGCCTGATTACTATGTCCAAAAGAAACTGAAGAAGTCGCGAGATATAGAAACAGTCCAAATGCTGCCGTACAAGATAAACGCATAATAAAAGGTCCCCCTCTCTTTAGGGTCCCCTCAGTTTATCTAAAAATCAACGCACAAAATTATTTCTAAACCACCCAAGACACAACATCCACGAGGTCTGAGTTTTCAAAAAATGTCATATGCTGACACTCGGGCCCCGCCCTTCCCCCTCTATTTTTGATTTCGGGAAGGCACACCCCTTGCTCTTCTTATGGCAATTCCCTAGAAAGGGGAGCTTTATGCGCAATATTCTTTTATCTTTGCTTATCTTCGCGGTCAGCTCATCGGTCCAAGCCTTTGACTGTTCTCAGCTTCCCCACCAGGGCCCCGTTGCCATTGAGTTCATGTTGGCCGATGGGACAGCTGTCGTCTTTACGGCCAAAATGACCATAGCAAAAATCGTCACGAGCTTCGATGAACATAAGACAACTCATACGTATAGTAACCCACAAGTTTTTATCGCTAATAAAGAAATCGCGTTGTCAGAGGACGCCCTGAGTTATATCGCGCAAGCCCTGGGTTACGACTTCGTAGGGTTTAGAGATATGCAAACTAATGCCGGCTACTTCAGGAAAAAACAGGTGCTAACCTCTAATGGAGAATCCTTGATGGTTAAAAAAGCTCCGAGGACATCGGAAGTGGTCTCACCAAAAGGCAGCGTTAAGTTTTTCCAAGCTGATTGCGCGGACTGGGCATTTAACTAGCTCCAATCAAGGCAAGTGACAAAATCGCACCAGATTTCATGGCACATCGATTGCTTTAGGGTTGCTTCTGACAAGGAGTCACCACCATGAAATCACTTTTCATAGTTTTATCTTTAGGCCTTTCAATCTTCTCCACCCCCACCTTTGCACGCAACGACATTTCTTGCAGATCCAGTGATCGTGGCTGGGAAGAACACAGACACGGTCATTCAAGCTGCGATGAGTGTCTGCAAAAACACGGTCAATGTGTGGAATCCTGCTCCCTTGAATATGTGACGTGCGAAGTGACGGGGCGTGACTATGCCAATGTCTCCATCACTTTGAAAGCCTCAGGTAGCGACCGCTACGAAGCAGAACGTGCTGCTCTTGATTTCTGCCAACGAAGTTTCAACAACTGTTCGATCTCAAGCTGTTCCTCAAGCTCCGACACCATTTCTCGTAAAGAATGCGTCAGACCGCCCGCAGCAGAAGCTCCTCCGAAACGCTCGTCGCAAGCCGACAAACCGTAATCGTTCTGGAACCTCGCAAATCCATCTCATCACAGCATTTAAAAAGGAACTTTTCCATGCGCCACTCAAAATCTAAATTGGGCCTTCTTGCCACCTCACTCTTGATGACTTCAATTGCAACCGCGAAGCCCGTCACTGTGAAAGACTGGTCCCTAGATGACACCGGACCCATCTGTATCGCCTCAACCACTCGTATAGTTGACGGACAAACTTATCGCTTTGAACTTACTTTCGATAAATCTGGCGCCTATCCCGCAGAGGCTTGGATTCGAGAAGTGCCTAGTACAACCACAACAAAAGGATTTCGTCTGATTACAGAAGTAAAGCCTGTCCAAAGCTTTGCTTTCTCCACCCTCCAAGACGCCTCTGGCAATGTGACTTTCTGGCAAATTCCCGCAGACACAAACTCTTTAGTTTCCTATATCAAACGCCAAACCCGTCTTTTAGTTCAAGCGCTGACACCGAATGGAGCCGAGGCGCCATTATCAAAACAGGTGGACTTTTCCTTACGAGGTTCCAGCGATGTGGTGAACGCTCTCGTTACGAACTGTGCGAAGGGGAAATCTCTGGTTCAAGCGGAGTTTGAAAAATCATTTGTCCCGAATCTAACGGCTCCCCTGGATCCCTTGAAGCTCGACGAAATCAAAACAGCCCACTTGCGCTCGCTTTACCAAAACTCGATTGCGGCCAATGCGCAAAAGGCAGCCCTCCTCAAAGAACTCACCACTCTGAATTCGCAATATGCAAAGCAAATTCAAGAGTTGGCTAAAGTCACTGGCACCCTGGACCAACTTACTCAAAAAGAACTGGTCAGACTCCAAACACAAAAAACCACAGTAGAAGCAAAAATTAAAACTCTTGAGCAACAACTGGTAAATCAAGACAACGTCATCAAAGCCAAAGAAGGAGACGTTGCTGTCGCTAATGCTGCTTACGATAAAGCATGGGGTATTTTATCGCCGCTGGAATCAGAACATCAACGTCTTGCTGGGTTGATCCGCGATGCGAAAAAAGATCTTAGTGCCAATCAAGATCGACTGGAATCTATTAACGACGAAATCCGCAGTCAAAATAACAGGCTTTCAGATTACAATGATTCCTTGAACTCTTTACGTTCTCAGCTCTCTCAAGTCGAGTCGGTTTTACGCTCAGCTGCGATGGATGCTGAATTCACAGACAGAAACTACCGCTATTTTGATGGCAGCCGTCAGCGTGACGATCTTTATCGTATTCATCCCGTGGTGGAATACTGTCGTCGTGAGCGCAGCAGTGAATGCAGCAGATTATTGAATTCCGCTTCAAGCTCTATTGAATCCGAGGTGTCCAAGGTGCAATCTCGTCTTTATGACAATGTCAATTCTGCTCGTCGGGTTTATTCAGAAAAGCAATCTTTGGTTGAAGACATCAACTCGAAAATCAGAAGCATTAACAACTATGACATTCCGAATACTCAAAATACGATTTCAAATCTTCGCAGCCAACGTTCCTCGGCGGAAAATGCGATTGCCCGAAGCGAAGGAACTGTTTCATCCAGAACCAGCGCTCTGCAATCCTATGATTCCAGCGTTCAATATGCGGCTAAAAAAGCAGACGTCGAAGCCAAGTCGACTGTGGTCTTAAAACTTCAGAAAGATTTAAAATCTTTAGAGGCCGACAAATCCACCCTAGCAAAAACTCGCACCCAGCAAGTGGCCTTGTTAGCATCAACAGATAAGCAGATTCAAGACACTCTTGTGAAGATCCAAACGTCCCAAGATCGCGAGTCCGTATTGAATAAAGCACTGGTTCCGTACTTTGCCGAGAAATTACGTATTGATACGGCGGTGGCACAAGTTGACGCCGCGATTTTGGCCAACAAAACTGAGTTCGGTCAGACAATCGCCGCGAGTCCTTTAGCAGTTCTGTAGTTTTATTTTATTGGCAATTCCGAGCCTCACCATCAGGGAGGCTCTTGCTTTAGATCATTAGTTTTTTTCGCACGTTATTTTCTTCTCATCACAAAAAGAAAGTAACGTTCGCCCTTGGCATTTTCCGAGAGCGTCTTTACGAGCCTCATCTTCGGTTTTCCCCAGGCCATAGAAGCGACTTCCTTGGGACGACAACTTGCAGGTATAAGTTCCCACTAACTTTGGCGATCCCCCGGAAATATCTAAAGCCATTGTTCCCTTATTTGGATTTTGGTCGTTGGGATTGATGACCTTTAGGCCGCAACCACCCATCCAAACTGCCAATGTGCTGACGGTCATAATCATGATGCTCTTTTTCATAGTGTTCCTCTGAATGACTTCAAGAATACCAGGGTTCGTTTTGCTTATGTATTTTATTAAAGTTCCGTCCAGGCGATTGCCTTAAAAAAATACATCCCTTAGCGTTTCCTTCGTCCAGAGAAAAAACAATCCAACAAGGAGGCTTTTATGGCATACGGAATCGTGCATTTCTTCGCAGGGGGTACGAAGGCTCAATACGACGCAACTCTTGCAGCCGTTCACCCCGACCGAAAAACACTGCCCCAGGGACAAACTTATCATGCTGCGGGTGCCTCCGCAGGAGGGTGGACCGTGGTAGCGATACATGACAGCAAGCAAAGCTGGGAAAAGTTTCGAAATGACATCTTAATGCCGAAGCTGACTCAGGGAATACAAGGTGGTTTTACTTCTGAACCCCAGGAACAGGCCTTTGAGATTTACAACATGCAGGTTGCTGCCAAACCAAATGAAGCACAACGTCCCCAAACTTCCTTGTAAATACCGCTGGCAAAAAACTCAAAGAAACCACGAAGGTGGTTTCTTTGTTTTAAATCTCTTTCACCGCTCGACTTGAGTCGGGTTGTGGGCTTTCTGTGGCCACTTCCGTCATGGTCGCCTCGGTCAACAACAATATCCCGGCAATTGAAACGGCATTTTCTAAAGCCACTCGAACCACCTTGGTCGGATCGACAATCCCCGCCTGTACCAAATCGACATATTCATTTTTAGAGGCATCAAAACCAAAAGAGCCCTTGTGTGACATCATTTTTTCAATGACGACGCCTCCGTCCACGCCGGAGTTAATGGCTATTTGCCGAGTCGGAGCCTCCAAAGCTTTGCGCAAAATTGCCATTCCTGTTCGCTCATCACCTTCGCACTTTGGAATTTCAACATCTAATGCTCGAGCTGCGCGCAAAAGGGATAGGCCGCCCCCCGGAACAATGCCTTCTGCCGTCGCTGCTTTGGTTGCACTGATGGCGTCCTCTAAGGCTTCTTTTTTATTTTTGAGTTCGGTTTCTGAGGGTGCCCCGACATGAATAACAGCGACTCCGCCTGAAAGCTTACCCAGGCGCGTCTCCATTTTTTGACGATCGTACTCTGATTTGGTTTTTTCAATTTGGCGACGAAGTTCTTCTTTACGACTTTCAATATTTTCTTTCTTTCCTTTGCCACCAACAATTGTGGTTGTGTCACGCTCAATCAGGACGCGAGAAGCACGCCCCAAATCTTTCAACCCGATATGCTCTAAAGAAAGTCCCGCTTCCTCAGTGACTAAGATGCCTCCAGTCACTATAGCCAAATCTTCCAACAGCACTTTTCTTTGTTCTCCGAATCCAGGGGCTTTCACTGCCGCACATCGAAGAACACCCCGAACCTTATTCACCACCAAAGTCGCCAAGGCCTCAGAATCGACCTCGTCAGAAATAATCACCAAGGAGCTTGCCGTTTTAGAGATATCCTCTAGCAACGGGACAAGATCTTTCATGGTGCTGATTCTTTTTTCAGACAACAGGATGTAGGGTTCTTCAAGGTCAGCGAGCATCTTTTCTGAATCAGTTACAAAGTATGGAGACATATAGCCACGGTCCAATTGCAGTCCTTCCACAACCTCCAGCAGAGTTTCAGTGCCTTTCGCTTCTTCGACGGTGACAATTCCTTCTCTGCCGACCTTTTCCATCGCCTTGGCCACTAGATCTCCGATGGCAGGATCATTATGAGCAGATAAAGTCGCCACTTGTGCGCGCTCTATCGAACTGATTATGGGATGAGAAAGCTTCTTAATTTCCGCCACCGCAATTTTCAGTCCCCGATCCAGCCCGCTCTTAAGATCAATAGCACTGGCCCCGGCTGCGATATTATGAAGACCTTCAGTATAGATTGCTTGAGCAAGAACGGTTGAAGTGCTGGTTCCATCACCAACGCTTTCCCCTGTGCGTTCGGCGGCTTCCCTAATTATTTGCGCACCTAGGTTTTCTTCTGGATCTTTAAGATCAATCGCTTTGGCTATGGTGACCCCATCATTACAAACCAGCGGCCGTCCCCAGGGTCGTTGGATCAGAACGCATTTAGATTTTGGTCCCAGGGTAATTCGCACGGCATCAGCAAGGGCGTTGACACCTTTAAGAATTTTTTCGCGAGCATCTGTTTTAAAATGAATTTCTTTATATGCCATAATTTGATTGCCGCAGACCAAACAAAGTCAGATCGGCACTCCCTTATGATGGAATATTCAGTG
>JBJTMR010000143.1:0-21747 GCA_046070625.1 Bdellovibrio sp.
CAAGCCCGAAGCCTTCGCGCGACTACGAGCTGCTTTATTAAATGCACTTTCTTGGCGAATGAGGGCTTTCACCAAAACCGGATCCGTTTTCGAAGTATTATCTACTATCTCTTTCCAATATCGAATCGGGAATAACAAAGCGGAAACAGAAGGCGTCATCGTTTCAGGATGATCTGCCAAATACTTGTGAAGGGTTTGAAATACAGACAGGTCTGCACCGTTGAAGCTCATCAAGATTAGCATCGAGGTCTGAAATGAAATCGGCAAAGATCTTAGTTTTTCATAGTTGATCTTCGAAGCTAAGAATTGCACCGTCTCGCTTTTGTTCTTTTCAGTCAGTTGCGCAAAGGTTGCCAACAAACGGTCCCAGTTTTCATCACCACTGCTGACACCTAAGACCCAAGGATTTTTCGTATCGTCACTTTTCTCAACATCCCCTAACAAGATTCCATAGCCACCCAGTGGGTTGCGAATTTCACCTGCAACTGAAGGCGAACAAAAGCTTTTCAAATAGGTCGAGCGGTCTTGAGATCCGCGTTCTGGTGAGGCTGGATATTTGTTCAAATAATCTAAGGCTTTTGCGCAATCCCCGGCCTGAATAGAAAAAACCGCTAATCTAAAGACGCTTTCTTGTTTGGAAAACTCAGGGCAGGTCAAAACTTTGTCATGCAAAGACTGCGATAACTCTTTGGCTTTTTGTTCAGGAAAATCAATTTCCAAAATATAACCCATAGATTGAGTTTCAACGGCATTCTCACAAGAAAAGTTAGCCACTAACTCATCTCCATGCTGAACCCGGTGTTCAGGAGTCCATCCGCGAAACTTACGCAGGAACACGGACTGCTGATTTTTTTCTTTGGAAACGGGAGTTCCCTTTTCCGCACGAATTTCTTTTGGTAACTGTGCAGACGGGTCACGGCCATTCAGACCGCTATATGGCTTCGCCGTGATATGGACCTTCAAGTAATCTAGGGTTGGCACGGTCCCCTGCGCCAGAGCTTGATCCAGCTTCCAAGCATCAGAAGGTAATGAAGCAACAGATGATGGCTGACGAGATTTCGTCGCACAACCCGAAAGAAGAATAAGTGAAGCCAAGAGAAGTTTACGCATATATTCTTATCGGAATAATTCCGTTTTCAGCGGACCAGTTCACCTTTGATTTTAAGTAATTTAATAAAAAATTTATTCTAAATAATGAGGTCCGTGGCCCAAAGCCCCGCATTCTGCGAATCATTTTGAGACAAAGTGTCAGAAGCTTGGACTAGCCAGTTCCTGATTCCAACTTTTGTACAAGGTCTGGGACTGACAGAACCATAAATTACAAAGCTGATAAACTAATAGATGTTTTTAAAATTCAACCGATTAATAGCCGTCTGTTTTTACGCCTATAGGAGTTCCCATGACGACTCAACAAGAGATCCACAACATCAATAACTTTCTCCGTGAGCCCAAAGTCCGCGAACTGGTCAAAGCTCACTCAAAAATCTCGACTCCTCGTCAACTATTCAGCCTCGCTTTCGATTGGGCCGTGATGATCGGTACGATCTTATTTTGCGAGCGCTACTTTAACCCTCTGACTTATATGGCTGCGGTCTTAGTCATCGCTGCACGCCAAAGCGCTTTGATGCTTATCATGCACGAGGCGACTCATCTGCGTATATCCAAGACACTCTGGCTGAATGATTTGATCAGCGATCTGTTCTGCGCGTATCCCGCGGGTATCTCTACGGAAGGATATCGTAAAAACCACAGTGCCCATCATGGAGCGCTTAATACCGATAAAGACCCCGACTGGGCTCGCAAAGCGCACCTCGAAGAATGGCACTTCCCTAAGACGCGCTGGCAAATGACGAAGATTCTTTTGAAACAATTTGTCGTCGGTGGTTACCAGCTTTTGACTTTGATGTGGATGCTTTCAAAAAATGATAAAAAAAAGCTGATCTACCTAGCTGTCGCGGCGACCGCAATAACAGTCGCCGGAATTTGGCCACAAGTTTTATTGTATTGGTTTGTTCCTCTGTTTACCGCGTTTCCAGTAATCCAACGAATTCGCAGTATCGCGGAACATCTGGGCATGCCCTGGGAACATGATATGAACTCCAGCCGCAATATTAAAGCCAGCCCAATGGAAAAATTCTTTCTTTGCCCCCACAATGTTCATTGGCACCTCGTCCACCATTTGTTCCCGCATATACCTCAACACAATTTGAAGTCCCTGCACAATGAACTTATGAAGCTGGATTTATATCATCGTCTTTCGTACAACAACGATTCATATATCGGCGTGGGACATTCCGTTTTTCAAGACGTCACGACTCCGCGTCGAGCCCAGTCTGAAACTGCGCCATCATTAGCTGCTTAATAAAAAACCCGTCCTTCAAATAACAACCGTGCTGTCCGATAAAAGCTGCCACTGTGAACTTTCCAGTGGCCGTTTTCATTTTCAACCTGAGCTGCCAAGGTCAAAACGCCAGATGGCATCCCAATACGCACTTCTTCAGAAGCATCCGCAACCACCTTCGCCACCACCGACCCTGATATTTGACTGGCAACGGCAGCACACAAAGACACCGTCAGAGGCAAAGCTTTATGAGGCTGACCACTGGCAATGACTCGCATTGAAAAATCCATCGCGGAGGCCTCGGTATAACTTTCGCCCAGTGGTTGGAAATTCTGAGATCTGCTAACCATCCCCACATAGGGAATCGCAATGAATGATTTGGCGTGTTCAATATCCCGAGCGATTCCCATCGCCACAGAAGCATACCGACGAATAAGATCTAATTTTTCCAACCACTCGGGATGAGTATCAAATTCTGCGGGTAGCTCCGTCCCCTGAAGCCCCAACGAATTCGCATCAACAAACACACACGCGTTGGCGGCATCAATTAACGAAACCTCGATCTCACCTAATTCCGGAATCGCTAGAACATCAAGAACGCGACCTGACGGCAGCAACTGCCCGGTCGTGGCTCCACCCGGAGACAAAAATTCCAATCGGATGGGCGCTCCTGTGCCCGCAACGCCAGGTATTGAAAGGTCACCTTGATATTCCGGTTGACCTTGAGACGTTGGAAAATGTGAATGGATTATTTTTTGTGTATTGGTGTTGTATATTCTGACACTGGCGTGACTTCCTGCACTTCGAAACCATCCCTGCTCAATTGCATAAGGACCAATCGCTGAACTGATGTTCCCACAATTTCCTTTGTAATCCACTTTGCTTTCAGTCACAGAAACCTGCGCAAAGGTATAATCCACATCCGCATCAGGTCTCTCGGAAGGACCTACAACCGCCACTTTTGAAAGAGAAGAAGTTCCTCCACCCATGCCATTTAATTGTCTGCCATAGGGATCTGGGCTCCCCAAAGCGGCCAAAAAAATCTCGTCCCAAAGTTTCTGATCTTCAGGCAAGTGCTCGCGACGGAAAATCAAGGCACGACTGGTGCCGCCTCTCATATAAACTGCAGGAATAGAACGTATAGGCATAGCGAACCTCAAAGAATAATCATCAATCGGAAAACACTGAAAATCTACAGTCTTTTTCTGGTTGAGTCTATCCTCGGAGATCCCTAGCCTGAGGGTGCCGAAAGGAGGCGTTATGAAACTCATCCTGCTCTTTGCGATAGTTCTTTGTGGCGTGGCCTTGCAAACTCTGGTGTGAAACTATTTTACCGTGACCTTGCTGAGATCCATTTTGCGCAAAGTCGGAGAAGCCCAGCCCACAATACCCACGGTTAGAAGGCACATCATGCCTCCGAGATAAGCCGCCGGAACTGTTCCCAACAGCTTCGCCGCGACACCGGATTCAAATTCACCGAGCTCATTCGACGATCCAATAAACATGGAATTCACAGCAGAAATTCGGCCTCGCATATGATCCGGCGATGCCAATTGCACGGCCGTGCTGCGCACAACGACACTGATGCTGTCAAAAATTCCACTCAATCCTAAAGCACACAGGGACAAAACAAAACTTTTGCTGGCGGCAAAAACCAAAATTGAAACACCGAACCCCGCAACGGCCGACAACAAAAGCTTCCCGGCATTGTGCCGAATTTCAACTCGAGTTAAAAGCAATCCCATCAAGGCCGCACCCACTGCGGGTGCCGCACGCAAGGCCCCCAAACCACGGGGCCCCACTTGTAAAATCTCTTTTGCAAAAATCGGTAACAACGCCGTGACCCCACCAAAAAGGACAGAGATCATATCCAATGATAATGCTGGCAACAAAATCGGATGATTGAAGACATACTGTACACCGATCTTGAGTTCATCCATCATGGCGCGCTTCTCGCCCTTCGCTGGAGGCGCTTGAATTCTCATTTGTATTGAATAGGTTGAAATCAAAGCTCCCACCAACAAAACACAAATCAAACCATAGGATATTTCCAACCCCATAAACCCGAAGATGACACCACCCAATGCGGGGCCCGCAACTCGCCCTACTTGCATCGCCGTACTCATCCAAGCCAAAGCCTTGGTAAGTCCCTCTCGCTTGGTCATGTGAGGCATGATCGCATACATTGATGGTTGTGAAAATGCTCGCGCGGCTCCGGAAAAAACAGAGGCCACATACAATGCGACAATCTGCCAATTTGTATCCACATAATTTTTAAATAATGCCGACGCCAACAAAATAAGAGCGGAAACTAAACTGATCTCTAAGACCCAACGGTAGATCCCCAAAGGCTTATTGCGATCCACAATATACCCGGCGTACAATGCCAAGCTCAACGCGGGCACCGCTTCAGCAAGACCGACCAATCCCAAAGCTAAGGGGTCATTCGTAATTTCATAAACTCGCCACCCAATAACCACGCCCTGCATTTGCACAGCCAAAGTAAAAAGAAATCGCGCAGAAATAAGCTTTTTGAAATCAGAAAGAGCCGAAGAGGTATCCATGGCCCGCGACCATAACAAATAAATTTCCCCGAGGGCAGCAAAATCATCCTCCGCCAGTCGCTCGCGAGAATATCCAATAAATCAATCCAACAAAGAGACCAGCAACTAATAAAACTGCCACCGCAACACCAAAAATCCGAAGAGGGCTCCGGTCAATGTCATGGGTTTTAAATGGGCGTTCCGTCATTCCCTCCACCTCTTCATGATTCACGGCAGGCGGAGATTCTTGTTCTCTACGACGGCGTTCTTCCTTACGAATTTCGGGCTCTATATCCATGGTCATATTCACCCCCGATCAGAGTGAAACCAAGCCGCAACAAACTCAATCTTTCAGGCGACATTTTGCGACCTTGCAAAACCCGGGTTGCCTGACTACATTTCTCGTCTTAATTTCCTAGTATTGTTCACACCAAGGTTTAGGCGTAATGACCTTGGTAATTTCATTGGCGCGCATATAAAGAAACTCCGATCCTACCGCTAACTTAACTCGTTCTCTGCGCTCTGATCTTGGCGAAACCGCGACAATCTGACCGTAACCTTGATGATCGGTGATCACCGACCCTTGCACCGCCTTCAAATTCCATCGGACGGTACGTCCCGCGATCGGAGACACATCGGCCTCCGTTAATACAGTCGAAATCGTCCCCTCGGAATCACGACACAACAAGCGAACATTCAGGACCACCATATAAAGGCTGCGGCAATTTTGCGACTTGGAATAACCATACCCCATGTCACAAGTGTTGAAGCTTTTTTCTGCATATCCCAACTGCTCTGCAGGACGATCTAAATGCAATTCTCTTTGGATAGAAAAATAATCAATAGATGGAGCTTCAATCCCGGACGTTTCTTTTGCAACGGGAGGCACATAGACGGATTCTTTCTTCGGGGTGGTCGCACAGGCAGCCATCGTGAGCAACACCAAGGTAAGAAGCAACTTCATCTAGAACCTCCAAGATCAAATTATATAGACCTTAGAAGGGCCTTGCCAGTCTTTCCAATGAACGTTTCACTTTGCTGAATATTTGTTGAAAAGTTCTTCAAAAAATCTCGAAATCCATTCTCAAAAACTATCGGCCTCACTTCGCGATGGAAATTCTGCTGCGAAAAACACCAGCATCTTTCCTGGACTTTGGATCTGTGAAAACCCCGGCAGAAGGTCGAATTTTGCACTAAAAAGTAATGTATTTTTTCTGCATGAATTGCTCATCCTGTAGGCTTTGTTGAAACACAACCAATGTAATTCTACATGGAGGAATAATGACGATTGCTTTCAAGCAACCAGACTTCTCCGTACGTTTTAGAACCGGACTTTTGGCCCTAACCCTAATGACGACCCTCGCTGCCTGTGCTGGGGATAACAATAACCAACCAACACTCCCTGACGATACGGAGTCCGAGCAAACGACCAGCATGGAAGCCACCGAGATGTCATCTCTCGCGATGCCAGATGCCACCGTTTCTGCCGCGGCGATCAGTGAGTCCGAGCAAAACAGCATTCTTGTTAAGTATGACCATCTTGACCCTAAGCATATTGTACCGACCCAAGCCCTTGTCGATGCGTTGATCTATTTCGATAAAAATAAGTCCGCCATCAAAAATCAGAACTATCTTTCCATCATCAACTTCGCTCAAAGCTCCAAAGAAAAACGCTTCTATATCATCGATATGAACTCCGGCAGCGTGTGGGCAATACATACGGCTCACGGCAAAGGTTCGGATCCTGACCACGATGGTTACGCGAATTCGTTCAGCAATGTGTCTGGTTCCAACAAAAGCTCTCTGGGATACTATTTGACCGGAGAAACCTATCAGGGCAGCCATGGACTTTCCTTGCGCCTAGATGGCTTGTCGTCAACAAACTCCAATGCCCGTTCGCGCGCGATCGTCATTCACGGAGCAAGCTACGTGCAGGAATCCAGTGTTATTCAAGGACGCTCTTGGGGTTGCCCGGCTGTGACTATGGGATATCGTGACACCGTCATCAATGCCCTTAAAGGGAAGTCACTGATTTATGCGGTCCTGGACAAAGGCGGCACGGATCGTTCGCCATCGGTGCCAAATGTAATACCGACGCCGACTCCCGCGCCAACACCTCCGATATCAAGTGGTTCCACGTACAAAATGACATCGTTATCGTGGGAATCCGACAGTGCTACTCGTGCCGCTTGGTCTGAGTACTTGCAAAAAATAGTGCTGAGTGATTGGTCTAGCCTGCTTAAAGGCACTAGTGACATGGCAAGCTTCTGCCCGAAATACAACAGCTTGAACAACAATCAACGTGCAAATGTTTGGGCTCAGTTGTTTGTCGCAATGGCAAGATACGAAAGCGGTTACAATCCTTTAGCGCGCATGCACGAGACGACGATGGGAACGGACCCAGTGACAAAAAAACCGGTCTACTCTGAAGGTCTTTTGCAACTGTCCTATCAAGATGTTAAATGGGCGCCTTACTGTAAAATGGATTGGAGCAAGGATAAAAATCTCAGCTCCACGAGTCCGAAGAAAACAATCCTTGATCCATACATCAACCTTCACTGCGGTGTTGGCATCATGGCCGATCAAGTAAGAAGAAAAGGGCTTATTGCGGTCGGTTCTGGAGCTTACTGGGCCGTGATTAAAACCAACAGCAAGTACAACAAGCTGGCAAGCATCAAATCAATGGTTAAAAGCTTCGCACTTTGTAAATAATTTGTTTCACTAAGATCGTTCGCACGGTCCCTCAGCAATTCCGATGACTGTTGGGTGACCGTGCCCTTTCCTAAAGCTTCTAACTGGCTTTTGCCTTTTTACCACGAATAAAAAGTCTTAATGGGGTCAGTTCTTTTTCGGTCAGTCCCACAAAATGAGTCTGAATCTTGTATTGATCGCTATTTTTTAATTCTTCGCAAGTATCAATTCTCATTGGCACAGGATCAATTCCAATCTCATCAAAGAATGAACTCTTAAGTCTTAAGATCTTGCCCTTAGGCATGGGAATATTAGAGTGCAGAGTTAAGCCCAATTCAGAGATCATAACGACTTCCGTTTTATTTTCCCAGTCTGCTTTGTAAGAAACTGCCGCATCCAAAAAATGTACAGACTTACTCTGATCCGTCGCCAAAAGATTACGAATCTTGGCCAGAAGCAACTCGGGATCAATGGGTTTAACTGCATAATCACTTACGCCGCTCTCAATGCCCTTTTGCACGTCGCTTTTCTCGCGTTTTCCGGTCAACAAAATCACTGGCATCTTAGCGGTGATCGGCTGCTTACGAATCGTCCGGGTCAAAGCATAACCATCTGCCCCACCGGGCATGATCGCATCCGTAATGATTAAATCAAAGGGCTCTTGAGCCAACAAATGTAACGCATCTATTGCATTGGTTGCTGGAATCACTGTATGACCTTCGCCACTTAGTAAAGCATCCAATGTTAGGAGAATGCTTTTCTGGTCATCGACTATTAAAATCTTTGCCATATGCGTCCTCTTATCACGCGACCTTTTTGTCGCCGACATATTGTTTTAGATCAATTAAACTACGAACGTATTCGGTTTCAATCTGAGCAACCCATACGGAAGCTTTGCTTGGATCCTCTTCGTGTTCCAATTTTTGACAAAGTTCTGCTAAAGTCGTCGCTCCCAGCGTAGCACTATTGGACTTCAGGGCATGGGCCGCTTCACTCCAATCAGAGCCTTTCATTTTTTCTATCAGTTCTGGTGACGTTAATTCAAAGTCTTCCAATAAGGATTGCGCTAGATTGAAATCATTTTTAGCATACTTCAATATTTTTTCTAGCACTGTCGGATCAAAGCTCGTGGTTGCGACTGGCTTCATCCAACGCTGTAACACCTCAAGCAATCGTGGCAGCTCCAGGGGCTTAGCTAAGTAATCATCCATACCAGCCTCAAGATAGTGCTGCCGTTCTGAGGCATTGCCATTCGCGGTCAAAGCAATCACTGGGACACGGACCCCGACATCAGAATCTTCTTCGGCCTGGCGAATTTTTTTCGTGGCTTCAAAGCCATTCATCACCGGCATCTGACAGTCCATAAATATAAGATCATATTTGTTTGTCTGCAAAAGATCCGAAGCGATTTGACCGTTACCAGCCAGCTCCACTTCAAGACCCAGTTTATTAAGATAGCTTTGTGCCACTTTTTGATTCACTACCTGATCTTCAACAACCAAAACACGCCCCTTGAAAAAGGCAGAGAAATTGTTTTCATCAATTTGTGGCATCTCCACGGCCTCACACACTGGCAATTCGATGGTAAACCAGAAGTTTGCTCCTAGCCCCAGGGAACTTTCCACTCCCATCTTACCATTCATCAGATCCACGAGTTGTTTTGAAATTGATAATCCCAAGCCCGTGCCGCCAAATTTTTGTCCGGTTTTGGTTTGAAAGTACTTTTGAAACAGAGCCTGGCGCTCCTCGTCTCGCAGGCCGGGGCCTGTATCACGAACTTGGAACTTAATCTGCACCGAGCTTTCAGCAATGTCCAAAATACCCACTTCCAGAGAAACCGTTCCCTCTGTCGTAAATTTGACGGCATTCCCGACCAGATTTACTAAAATTTGGCGAAGTCGACCTTGATCGCCTTTAAAAAAGTAAGCCGCTCTGCGAGAGATCCGAAAATCAAGAGCCACATTTTTTTCATTTACCGTGGGACGGAACATCTCCACAACATCATTGATCACAAACTTCAGATCAAAGGGTTGAGGATCTAAACGAATCTTTCCGGCTTCGATTTTCGAATAGTCCAGAATATCGTTGATCAACATCAAAAGCGATTCAGCGGATCGCTTGATGATTCCCACGAATTCCTTCTGTTCGGGCTGCAAACTAGTATCCTGTAGCAAAGTGCTCATTCCGATCACCCCATTCATCGGGGTGCGAATTTCATGGGACATCGCTGCCAAAAAATCTGACTTTTTGGATGAGGCCTCTAAGGCCGCTTCGCGAGCTTTCACCCACTCCAACTCAACCTGTTTACGACGAGTGATATCTTTAAACACCACAAGAGCACCCGAAATGCCCCCATCAATATCACTCAGAGAACGGGTGCTCATGCTGACAAACATTCCTTCAGGATGAATTTCATTTTTTACAAAGATCTCGACATCATCAAATTCTTCGCCGAAAAGAGCTCTGGAGAGCGGTAAATCCTTAGCCGAAAAGAGCTGGCCCTGCCCGTCATGAAAACCCAACTCTTGAATACTTTGAGCTGTCGCGACTTCCTTGATTTTTGTCCCGATGACTCTTTGTGCAGCCGCATTGTATTGCGTGAAGTGGCCATTTTGATCGATCACGACCATGCCTTCACTCATACTGCCCAAAATTGTATCTAAAATCAGTGAGCGATTTTCTAAGGCCCGGAATTTTGTTACTTGGCGACGCAACTCTTGAACCTGCCAAAAGCGGCTCAACATAATGACCAAGCCAATAATCACCGTCGCCAACAAAATGACTTCACTTCGAAGAAAACTAAACTTCCCAATTTGAATAAAATCTTGCTGCGCCTGACGATAGTTTTGCAACAAATCTAAAATTCGTTCCTGACTTTGCCTTTCTGAAGAAGCGGGCAAACGATATTTAGGATTTTTGAACTGTTTTGCTTCATCTTCAAATTGTTTGCGAATACTTTGATTCAGCTCGTAAACGCGCATTTGCAATTCGTAGTTGCCCTGGACGGACTTATACAAAACTCCAAGCTCAGCATTAAGGCGCGTAACTTGTAAATTGTAGGAATCCAACACTTCCTGAGATGGATTCAGCAAGAAGGACTTTTTGTCGCGTTCCGCTTGATTTAAAGCGGACCCAATAGCGTGCAGAGATTTCAACGAACCTTCAGACAAAAAAGACTTTTGGTTAATTTGAATTTCTTTGAAAGAAGCAATGCCCAAAAGCAACAAAGCCACGAGGCTCAGCTCCACACCAAATCGAGAGATCAGAGATTTCAAAAAAGAGGCTGAATTCATATACTTCTCTTCGGGTATATCTGTTCCCGAATGAAGGACCGAGGGATGGAACTGGACCTACTTCGATAACTGAATCAAGACCCAAGTCCAGTCAGAATGACCTGTATTTTGATAGCATCTCTCACTAACTACAGCCAGATCCCTTCGCTATTCCTATAATGGCACGTAAGAACACCAGTGGAGGCTCCAAATGCACGACTGTTCCGAGGGGGAAAACCCAGGATTTACAAATCTGCACCGAGGTGAAGTCACAGAAAATCATCTGGATGAACAAGGCATTTTGGCTGACAAAGACCAAACCTCGAAGGTGGACGTCAAGAACTTGAAAAAGCAAATGAAGCAAACAGATCGTGCGCTCGATACACTGGAAGACCTCCCGCCAGATTTTATGCGTGGGGAAATTGATGTTGTGGAACAAATGGATCTGGCATCTCAGGCCCTGGATGCCTCATTGAAAGGACTGCCTGATCACGGCAGCGAGGACAGTCCTCGAGGCGAACTCGGAGCTTCATTCCGAGATACACCGGGAGGACTCAACGAGGTCGAAGCTAAAACTGACGAATACCTAGCTTCCCATGGCTTTAAACGGACGACTCGAAACCGCCCGGAAAAACGCTCTCGCTAAAGGTCTCAGCTTATTTCTTTTTGAAAAGTTTAAGGTATTCACCATAACCCTCTTTTTCCAATTGGCTCACTGGAATAAAACGCAAGGAAGCTGAATTGACACAATAGCGTTTGCCGTCAGGACCGGGACCATCGCTAAAGACATGGCCTAAATGGGAGTCGGATGTTTGACTTCGCACTTCAGTTCTTTCCAGAAATAGCTTGTGATCACTTTTTGTGGCGACGGCCTGACCATCCACTGGTTTGGTAAAGCTAGGCCAGCCTGTTCCAGAATCATATTTGTCTTCTGAAGAAAAAAGCGGTTCCCCAGACACTACGTCGACGTAAAGGCCCTGCTCATGGTTATCCCAGTATTTGTTCTGAAATGGTGGTTCCGTTCCATTTTTCTGAGTCACCTCGTACTGCATAGCACTTAACTGACTCTTCATTTTTGCTTCATCTGATTTTTTGTAATGTTCAAAGCCCATAGTAAATTCCCCCGCACACATAAAACCTATAAGAATAAAGATTGAGGTCGATAGACTTTTCATAAAGCACTCCTAGAAACATTATTCTAACACATTCTCATATGGAATTTTCTCACGTTAGCAGAAGCTGACATGCTGAACTGTAATCCTGTACGATCGATATTGAATTGCATTTTTGCAGTGATAGATCGAGTATAAGGCTATGGGCCAAAGAATCATTTCATACATTTTTCTATTCTTTCTTTTGGTGACCCCGCTTGTACTTCAAGCTGGGATGGGCTCTAATAATACCATTAAACTTAGATATTTCCCGCGCCCACCCTTCATCGTAAGTAACGGTGGAAAAGTCAGTGGTACCTTGGCCACAACAGCACTCGATGCCTTTGCACAAAGCGGAATTCCTTTTGAACTTTTGGAAACACCCATCAACCGACAGATGGCCGTAATAAATAACAACGAAGGCGCTGATTGTGGCATCGGCTGGTTACGTAATTCCGAAAGAGAAAAGTTCGCACGTTTTACAGATCCAATTTATTACTCTCGACCATGGATCATCCTAGCAAACAACAAGGCTGCCACAGCCCCTCACCACAGCCTCGACGAGTGGATGAAAAACCAAAAGCTAAGATTGGTACTCAGTGATCGTTTTTCTTACGGCTCTTACATCGATGGAAAAATTAAATCAAATTCGCCAAACAGCTTATCCACATCAGCGGATGCTCAACAATTAATCCGTCTGGTTGTTTCCGGCCGAGCGGACTATATGTTTTCCACCGAAGAAGAAGCTTCTTTTTTAATTAACTCCGCAAAAGCCAATACCGCGGTCCGAACTCTTTACTTCACCGAGATTCCAAAAGGCGAATCCCGCCATATCATGTGTAGTAAAAATGTGGCCCCCGAAATCATCGCCAAATTGAATAAGTTTCTTTTGAAATTGGATGGCGAACTCCGTAAATAGCCCCTATTCCCCACTTCTGCCCCCCTCCAGCTACCGTGGAGGCCATCTGATTCTGCATTTCGGTCTTGACCCGGTCCTGGCAGTTTTCTACTATCGGGCCCTTTGGAGGACTTGTTCATGAGCAAAAAACCACATTTTATGAACTTTGCCGTCGATCATATGACGATGCTTTTTCACCCTAAACTTTACACTCTTTCTTATATCGTATTCCGCATTATCTTCGGTACAACTCCAGATGATTTGTTGTATGAAAAAAAGCGTAAAGGTAAAGACGGTGAAAAAGATGTTTCCATGACCTACGCAGCACGCGTTGGTGAATGGACAACAACTGAGAAAGATCCTCTTTCTACAATCTTCGCTTTGGTTCAACCTTCTGAACCTAAAGATCAACCATCTCACGTTCGTCAAATGTTGGACGGTCACGAAAACACGGCTCACCTTCAGCACGTGGCATTGCGTACGCCGGACTTGATCGCGTTCCATAACCATTGCGTAGAGCGCGGTGTACAATTCGTTACTCCGATTTTGAAAGACGACCATGAAAACTTGATCCAAGTATTCTCTGGTGAATGGTATTTGCCAGGCACTAAGCCATCAGGATTCTTCTTTGAGTTCTTGCAACGCGATCCAAGCGATAGCGAGCTTGCAACAATTCAAAAAGCTAACAAACAAAGCTGGTTCCGCGATGAAACATTCTTGGGTCTTTACGACGAAAAAGAACGCGAATACCAATCTGGCAACGTGCTTTCATTCTTGTCTGCAGATATGATGAACTCGATCCTAAATTTCCTTGGCGACAAGCAAGTTTACGAAATCACTGAAGACGATCTAAAAGCTGTTGAAAAATTGATGATCGAAAAAACAGCTGCTGCACAAAAAGCATAAAGCAATCTGCAAAGTTAAGAATAAAAAAGGCTTCGTTAAACGAAGCCTTTTTTTATTTCTCGAGCATCATCTTGAACCATCCCAGAGTCCTAAAGTACTGAACAATCAAAGTCGTCTTAAAGAAATTGCATTTCCTGTAGACTCTCTCGATTTCCTGAACAAAGGCCGTATAGTTTCTACGATGATAGTAAGCCATGATAACCGTAATTGAAGTCTCCAACGTCAATGTCGTGTGCCACCAGGCAGGGTTATAAAGCAAATCGCCAGGCCCCAGCCGAACTCGATACTGAGTTGCTTGCGCCAGCTTGGGGTATTTTTCAAAATTTGGATTGGCAAAGTCATCCACGGTCGACACAAGTGGGTCCTCTGAGTCCACGTACAAATAGGGGGCGTCTTCGATAGGATACAAAATAAAGTCTTTGCACCCATGCAACTGAGCGACAAAGGCATCCATGGCCCAATAATCAATGTGCAATCGAGGAAACGAAACTCCCGGCCCTGAGATGAACAGCTCCATCAAATTACGTCGGACATAGTAAGGCCATTTTGCTGGCCAGGCCCAGTGATCACGCCAATTATTCTCCATATATTTTAAAGTCGGAATGTCTGCACTCAGCTCCGGCAAAACTCTATGAATGTCGATATTCCGCAAATAAACCGCAGGGCTCTGTTCTGTGGATTTTTCGATGTGCTCGAGCATTTCAGAAAAAACAGCCTCTTTGCGACCGTGCTCGGTTCGATAGGTAAACCTTTTTTCTCCCAATTTTTTCTTCAAAATCGGGAGAGTCCACTCCTTCGCACCCCAGTGATCGAGCCCCCCCTGAATAACCACAGGCTGGCGGCGATCAACATAGTTTTTCATAAACTCTTCAACAGTAGGTTTGTAGATGCGCGGAATATCTTTGTTCACGGCAGTTCTCTATGGATTTTCGACGTTAAGCTTATAAATGCTATTCAGTTTTGAAAAAGACCAGTCCGGCTCAGTTCCGCCACTTATAATATAAGTATCTGCTCCGTCGAGGACCGAGGCATGTCCATGCCGCCCTATGGGCATCCCCGGTTTATCTTGCCATGCATTTGTTTGCGGATCATACATCTCTACAGTTTTAAGAGCTGCAGCCGAGGTTTCCCCGCCAAAGACCCAAAGTCTATCGTTATACGCGACTGCCGATATTCCTCCTCGAGGAGTTGGCATGTCTGATAACTGCTTCCAATTGTTTTTTTCCGGATCATAAACTTCAAGGGTGCCTAAGTTATCGTCCATGGACCACCTGCGACCACCCACCACATAGATTTTTTCGTTGATAACAACCGCTGCCAGATGATCTCTCGGCAAGGGAATATTCGCCAGATCCGTCCACTTTTTCGTGACCAGATCATAACAGTAAGATTTTTCATTTAACTTAGCGGAAGACTGCCCGCCAAAAATATAAATCTTCTTATTCAAAATGACGTGAGCAAATGCCGCAACAGCATCAGGCAAGTCCGGCCCCGCAGACCATTTTTTGGTTCTTCGGTTAAAGATATAGAAAGACTTTTTCTGTTTCCATTTATTGTCCATGCCACCCAAAACAAAGACTTCATCCCCATAGGACTCTACTCCTGCATGGTGCAGTTTTTCTGGCATGGGCACACCAGGTTGCCATTCACCGGTTGAAATATCATAGACCTGTACCAGATCGGTCGCGCCACTGCCCTCAAGGAATCCCCCGAGCAAAAATATTTGTTCATCGGCACGCACAGCACTGGCTTCCAAACGAGGATCCGGAACCTCTACCTTTTGTATCCAATTTTGCGCACCCTGCGCAGAAGATGTCAGGCACAAAACCCAGAAGCACAGAGCAAACCACAGTGAGAACTTAGGCATAAGAAGAACTCCTATACCTTCATTAACTATCAATCAGTTTAAGAAAACGACAGAATGTTTTATGTAATATGTATTGCAAGACTGAGAGATTACTTATTCTTCAGACTCATCCGAATTAAATTTGAAATCCAGAAAATCCAGGAAGGACGCGGATTCCGTCTTCGGTATAACAGGACTCACTCGATTCAGAATTTTTTGCTGACGACGAACGATATAGCTTGAAGGTCGCTCGATGCGAAAACGACGCGGGTTTGGCAACACCGCCGCGATCAGCGAAGCTTGCGATGGAGAAATATTCTTAGCACTGCGACGGAAGTACTTTTGTGCCGCTGCCTCAACCCCATACACACCTGGCCCCATCTCGATAACGTTCAGGTAAACTTCCATGATACGCTCTTTAGGCCACGCAAACTCGATCAGCACAGTGAAATAAGCTTCCAACCCCTTACGAACCCAATCTCGGCTTGGCCACAAAAAAACGTTCTTCGCTGTTTGTTGCGATATCGTGCTGGCCCCTTTGATATTCTTATGGGTCTTATTGTACTTCATCGCTTTTTCAATAGCGTCAAAATCAAAACCACTATGCTCAAAGAAACGATAGTCCTCAGACTTTAAAACAGCCTTTTGCATAGAGGGAGAAATGTCTTCCAAAGGAACCCAGTCCTTATGAATTCCCACAAACTTCTCTGAAAAAATACTTTGAATCGAGCGGACCACCATCAAGGGTGTGAACGGAACTGGAAAAAATCTGTAAATTAAAACAGAACCAAGACTACTTACAAAAAATAGAAGGACAAGCTTCAAAAATAAATTTCTAATTTTAAGCCAATTTATTTTCACAATATCCTACAAATAAAAAAAGCGCCTCAGGTCTACACTCCGACTTCATCGGAGTAGATATCACCAGAAGCGCCTAAATCAAAAGCTAACTATTGACCAGCTGGAGCGGCTTCAGTCGCTGCTGGCGCTGGCATTTCAGTGCTTGCTGCTGGTTCCGCTTTAGCTTTTTTAGCCTTCTTAGCTTTGTGCGCTTGTGCATGGTGAGCTTTCTTACCGTGGTGTTTACCTTTTTTTGCTTCAGCAGCAAACGGCATAGAAAGAGTTACGAACAAAGCTGCAACAGCCATAACGGACAACATGTTTTTAGATACTTTCATTATTCCTCCAAAAGTTCCTTCTTAAGGTTGTAATTCAGCATCGTAGCATATTGCTTTTACCTAGCAAGTCTATGTTTCGTATGGTCATAGATAAAAGCCAAGTCTATTGTCTACACCCTAAAAAAATTGGATGATAAAAGCTGAGGTGACCTATGAAAGAAGTCCTGTTGTTTTCGCCCTTGGAATTACGTGGCTTGACCGTTAAAAACCGCATCTTTGTGTCCCCTATGTGCATGTATTCCGCTCAAGACGGGATCCCGAACGAATGGCATCTGGTGCACCTCGGAAGCCGTGCCGTGGGTGGTGCGGGATTGATCACTATTGAGGCAACCGGCGTGGTTCCAGAGGGCCGTATTTCTCCAGGATGCCTAGGACTTTGGAATAAGGCACAAGTGGAAAAATTCAAGCCCATCACGGCGTTTATTAAACAGCAAAATTCCATCCCCGCTATTCAACTGGCCCACGCTGGACGCAAGGCTTCAAGTTCTTTAGGCTGGCAAGGCAGTAAACCGCTTGCTCTAACAGATGGTGGATGGAAAATTGTCGGTCCTAGTCCCCTCGCCTTTAACGATGGCTATCAAGTGCCTCATGAATTGACTGTGGAGGAAATCCAACAACTCATCCAAGATTTCGTAAAATCTGCACATCTGGCACTTGAAGCTGGGTTTCAATGTATTGAGCTCCACATGGCCCATGGCTACTTGATGCACCAATTCCTTTCGCCTCACTCCAATCACAGAACCGATTCTTATGGCGGCAGTTTTGAAAATCGAACTCGCTTTCCGCTGGAAGCGATTCAGGCCGTTCGCAAAGTTCTTCCCGAGAACCTTCCGTTGATGGTGCGAATTTCCGCCACAGAATGGAAAGAAGGTGCCTGGGATTTGGAACAAAGTATTCGTTTTGCGGAGACACTCAAAAAACACGGAGTAGACTTAATAGATTGTTCCACTGGCGGAAATATCCCAGGAGTAAAAATCCCCCTGACTCCGGGTTATCAAGTCCCTTACGCCGAACAAATTAGAAAAGCCACGGGAATCAAAACCGGAGCTGTGGGCCTTATCACGGACCCTCATAAGGCTGAAGAAATCCTCCAAAAAGGGCAAGCCGACGCCGTCTTTCTGGCCCGCGAACTCCTAAGAGACCCCTATTGGCCATTACACGCTGCCAAAAAGCTAGGCGTCGAAGTGCCATGGCCCCTTCAGTACGAAAGGGCAAAATAATTATTTGCGAGGATATTAAGTTACGGTAGGATGCCCCCATGAAAAAGTCGACACATCATTCTCATGCCATTCAAGTTAGACAAGCTCTTTGGACTCTCCAAAAAGAGATTCTAAATTCTTTGAAGAACGAATTTGATCGCGAAGTTGGATACGCCGCTGCGCCGGCCGAATGGTTTCAAGTTCTGACAACCGCTGAGCGCTATTTGTGGCTTCGCGAACTTACGTCTTTGATGGCAGATATCGATGTTATGACCGAACTGGAAGAGCTCACGGAGGCTCATACAGAAACGGCTCGTGCGGAAATTGAACGCATGATCTTTGACGAGGAATCCCTTGAGAAATTCACCAAGCAATACCGCGCATTGATGATGTCACATACGCACCTGCTGCCATTTCACGCACAACTTCGTGCTGATTTACAACATCTGCCAAAGCCGACAAAAAACAAAGATCACCACAGCAGTCACAGAAAACAATGGCACGAAGAGCATCGCCATCAGGCTCGCAAGAAAAGAAATTAAAAAAGGCTCCCACGGGAGCCTTTTTTTGTACCTGATACGACCAACAAAAGACATATACCGTTTTTCTAGAAAGTCCTTATTCTAGACTCAGACACAACGGAGATTTATATGTTCGACGTCTGTTTCGCCTCGGCTCTTTTCGTGGGAGGAAGTCTCATCCTCTCCATCATATTTTTTTAAATCTTTAAGGGCCTAGGACGGGCCTTTTATTTATCAGCTAATGCTTTTTTCCTAAATATTTTGGATTCAATAAATTCTCTACAGAGAAAATTTCATCCAACTGGGCTTGAGTCACCACACCACGCTCAAGAGCTACTTCCGCAACACTTTTGCCCGTCTGCGCGCAGATCTTACCAATCAAATCACCTTCAGCATGACCAATGATCGGATCCAAATAAGTCACAATACCAATCGAGCTCATCACGTGTTCTTTGGTGCGCTCTGGGTTCGCGGTAATTCCATCAACACATTTGTTTTTAAGCGTATAACAAGCCTGAGTCAGCAAAGAGATCGACTCAAACATCGCTGACGCAATCACGGGCTCCATGACATTCAGTTGTAATTGCCCCGCTTCGGCCGCCAACGTGACTGCCAAATCATTGCCAATCACTTTAAAGGCAACTTGATTGACCACTTCGGGAATGACCGGATTTACTTTTGCCGGCATGATCGATGATCCGGCTTGTAATTCCGGAAGGTTGATTTCTTTAAGACCAGTTCTGGGCCCAGAGCTCAACAAACGCAGGTCATTACAAATTTTGGAAAGCTTCACAGCCGTACGCTTCAACGCACTCGAAATAATGATATAGGCTCCACAATCGCTGGTCGCTTCAATCAGGTCTTCAGAAATGACAAAGGGATACCCCGTCACATCACCTAATTTTTTAACAGCCAATGTGGAATAGCCTTCCGGCGCATTCACCCCGGTGCCAATTGCCGTAGCCCCCAGATTCACCTCTAAGATGAGCTTTTGCACGGTCTTCAACAAACGACTGTCTTCTTTCAACAAAGTCGCAAAGGCATGAAACTCTTGGCCCAAGGACATCGGCACAGCATCTTGTAACTGCGTGCGGCCCATTTTTAAAACTTTGCGGAATTCCGTGGCCTTCGTTTCGAAAGATTTCGCCAAAATATCCACAGCGATAATAATTTGCGTGAGGTGTTCATATAAAGCCACACGAAACGCTGTAGGATAGGCATCATTCGTCGATTGGCATTTATTAACGTGATCATTCGGATGAATCACCTTGTAGTCACCTTTAGGCAACTGACGCAATTCCAAGGCAATATTTGCGATCACTTCATTAGCATTCATGTTGACGGATGTTCCGGCTCCACCTTGAAAAATATCAGAGGGGAACTGAGAACTCCATTTCATCGGATCTTTTAAAATTTCATCACATGCGGCAACGATGGACTTAGAAACGTCTACGGGAATAGTGCCTAACTCTCCATTCGCCAAGGCCGTAGCCTTTTTAACCAAAGCTAAGGCACGGATAAATAACTTATCCTGGCCTATTGTGGTCCCCGAAATTTGAAAGTTCTCCATCGCGCGAACCGTATGAATGCCATAATAGGCATTTGCTGGAACTTGTTTTTCGCCCAAAAGATCTTTTTCAATTCTGTACTGACTCATGACCACAACCCATTTCGTAGCTGATTACTGCCTGATAAACCAAGAAGGAGCATAGGCAGCAAATAAGCGAAGGGCAAGATCTTTACACGGGGCTTCATAGAGGGATTTATTGCCACGCTCGCTATGAGCGATTAGGACAGAGTTTTCCCTTTTTAACCGGAGATTTCATCTGTGATTGCTGAATACTGGAAACAGAGAACCACCTCTCAAAAAGTCTTAATTCTCTTTATTCTGACCCTTTGGTTCCGGGCTTTTTTTAGTTTAAGTATCGGTCTGATCGATGACGAAGCTTATCACTGGACGTGGGCTAAAAACTTGCAACTTTCTTATTTTGACCATCCTGGGATGATCGCATGGCTTGAAGCCCTGACGACGTCACTTTTTGGCGACAACCAACTTGGAGTTCGCCTTCCGGGATATTTGTGTTTTACGGTCACCATTATTTTGCTTTATCGCCTGACCAAAGATCTTTTCGACGAGTGGGCTGCGATCTTTGTTGGCTTTGTGATGCTTTGGTCACCCTTCTGGGGCTTTGGCGGTTACGTGGCTTCTCCAGAACCTCCCTTCGCGTTGAGCTTTGTGGCAGCAGCGTACGTGTTCTGGCAAAGTGTGCGTGAAGACTCCAAACGTTGGACTTTGAAAAAATCCTGGTTATGGCTAGGCGTGATCATGGGGTTGGGACTTAATTCCAAATTCATCATCGCCCTCCTCGCTCCAGGCTTTGGCTTGTATTTATTAATGACTCCGTCTCGCCGCAAAGATTTGCTCTCTCCATGGCCATGGGTGGGCTTCCTTATTGCGACGGCACTTTGCACACCAATCTTTTGGTGGAACCATTTGCATGATTGGCCGGGCTTCCGTTATCAGTTCCACGATCGCCATGAAGGTAGCACTTTCAGTGCAGGTCGCTGGTTCGGTTGGTTTGGTGCACAGATGTTGTTTGCGACTCCGTTCTTGTATGTGCTGCTTGTATTAGCATTCATCACTGCCTTCTTAAAACGTGCGCAAGCTCGTTGGAAATACTTGTTCGCTCTGACAGCTCCATCTATTGCAGTGTTTTATCCACAACCATTCTTTGCCGAATACAAACCTCATTGGCCCGGAGCTGCTTACACTCTGTTGCTGATGGGAGCCGGTGCCATCTGGTCACAAGGATTAACTTGGGGCCAACGTCGCATCGTTAAGGCCCGAAGCAAGGTCTACGCTTATGGAATCTTGGCCTTCTTTATTCCCTTGGCATTGTTGTCCTACACTCCGTTTATCTATCCTTGGGCTCCGAAGGTCTTTAAGATTGTGGCGCCGAATGCTGAATGGCAAACAACTTATGACTTCAGTAATGAATTCACAGGCTGGGAAGAACTTGGAAACTTCTTAGTTCGCCGTCAGCGTGAAATCCACGCAGAGACAGGCCGCAAACCCTTCTTAGCAGCCCTTCGCTATGAAACAACTGCGCAGACCACGTGGGGAGCTCGCGAAAAGATTTACATGCTAAACTCGACGATGAGTAACTATACGGTGATGCAACCGGTGGAAGAAATGAAAAA
>JBJTMR010000144.1:0-3820 GCA_046070625.1 Bdellovibrio sp.
GCGGGTGCATGCGCCTTCGTTAGAAGAACTATTGAGAAGCTCTGATGTTCCGGCGTTTTTTAATATTGAATTAAAAACGGATAAAGCTTTTTTGGGAATTTTAGAAAAATCCGTAGCTGAAGTTGTTCGTAAAACTCAGTCTGAATCGCGAGTATTATTTTCGAGTTTTAATCCGTTAGCTGTTCGTAGACTCAGTAGACTTCTTCCCGAAGTGCCAAGAGCTTTGTTGGCGACGGCGGGGAAAGATCCGGGTAATCGGATTTATTTGCGCAAGTTGTGGTTCGCGCCGTATATCCGCGCCAATCTTTTACACTTAGATTATCGTTTTGTGGATGCGGCCGCAATCAAGCGCTGGTCTCAGCGTGGGGTGCCGGTGGCGTTGTGGACGGTGAACGATGAAGCGAAGGCGAAAGAGTTTTTAGCGGCCGGAGCTGTCAGCATTATCTCCGACACCCTTCATTAGTGTGCTAAAATTTCTTTTCCATCATATGGACTTCCGGATGCTGTTCGTTCGGGCCTAGATCGATCCAATTCATTTTTTTGTAATAAGCAAGCGCACGGCCGTTGGTTGGACTGACCGCTAGCATTGCAGAGTTCAGTCCTAATGATTTGAAGTATTCAGAAGCATATTGATCTAGATATTTGCTGAATCCGCAGCCGCGTTTGTCTTTGCGGAGATAAAACAGATTCACATGTCCCTTTGTGGGGTCGTCACGACGAAGCCCCATCTCCATTTGTCCGACAATTTCTCCGTCGAACCAAGCGTGGACGGCCGTGAGGGGATCTTTTTCAATCTTTGCACGCAGCCACTGAAGGTATTTATCGACGCCACCTTCTGCATAAAATTTGTCGGGTTTGCCAAAGCTGGCGACATAGGAATCAATCCGGAATTCAACACAGATGTCGGCGTGCAGATTTAAATCGATAGTTTTGAATTGAAGGGGAGCGGATGTTTGGTTCACAAATGTTCAACCCTAAAAAAAGAAAAAGCCTTCAAGGTGAACAAGATAACTTGAACCGTGAAGGCTTAATGCGATCTCAAATCTAAATCAAAAACTAAGAGTTGTGTGGCTCGTTTTGTTTTTGAGTTTGAGAAACTGTCTGACCTTGTTGTTGTTGGTGAGACACTTGTTGATGATTGTCTTTGATGTCTTTTGCATCAACGTCGATCTCATTCAAGCCTTGTTTGAAGCCACGGATAGCTTTACCCAGTGACTGACCCAATTGTGGTAGACGGCTTGGACCAAAGAAGATCAAGAAAATAAGGCCAAGTAGTAGAAGATGTGTAAGGCTAAACTCACCCATGAGGTTCCTCCCAGAACTATTAACAGTCTACACGTTTTAGACCGCTCCGGGAGGAAAATCAATGCCAGACTGTCTTATTCAGCTGGTGTGTCGATATTTTCGATTTGATCTGCCCCGACTTGCTCTTGTTCTAGGGGCTCTGCGACGCGTTCAGGGGTCATAGCGACCACTTTCTCGCCTTCGGTCGCCTCTATAATAGGAGCTGCCTCAGATTGAGTATTGGCTTTGGCTGGAAGCGTTTTCGCAATGCCTTTTACTGGTTTTGCCAGTTTAACTTCTTTCACTTCCTTTACGGAAAGTGAGTCTTTAGCAGTTTGCTTTTTGCCGCTCATTTTCTTGAGTTCGCGGTCATATTTTGCCTTCACGGCCGCCAATTCTTTTTGATAGTTGGCCCGAATTTGTTCAACTTGCTGATTGCGGGCTTCGGTCACGCAGGATGAGTAAGTGGAAGAAGCAAGCTCCTTAGCCTTTGCACGGCACATAAGATCCGAAGATCCACTTTGTGCAAATGCAGTCATTCCAAAGAAAGATGTCACGACAAATAAAAGCGATGTTTTCATAAATACCCCGTTATTCTGTATGGTCCCTATTCCAAGTTCCGTGCCGACAAAAAGACTCGTCGAAGGCCCTTATTTACGAAGCGACACCAAGGGGGCTCACTTTTTTTCAGGGGTGGCCAGACAATTGTCAGCTTGGTTCGGGGAACTAACATACTGTATTGCTCCCAATGGCGGAGTTAAAATGGGGGTGGAAAAGGGAGGTCTTTGTCATGAGGTATCTTCTTGTGACTCTTCTTTTGGTGCTCGTCTGTCATGAAGCTTCTTGGGCGGGCCGCAATAACTCGGATCGCAGAATTCTTTGGGGTGTTCCGAGCTGGCAGCCCTATTCTCATTCGCCCAATGACAAGAACGCTCCGGGCTCCATCAATATTTTGCTGAAAATCGTTACCAACAATATCCAAGGATTTGAATCCGCAGTGATCGAATCCAGCGTTCCAAAAGCTTATGAATTGTGGAAGAACGGCACGGATATATGTTCTCCGGTCGTTCTTTATACTAAAGAGCGAGAGTCTTTAGCGTATATGACACCTTTTGTGGTGTTACCGCCCTTAGAGCTTATTGCTCGAGTTTCTAAAAAGGAATTTTTAGGTGGAAGTAATAAGCCTGTAGATCTGGCGAAGATAATTAAAGACAAGCATTGGCGGGGAGTGTTTGTTTTGAATCGTTCTTATGGTGAGTTGATTGATGAAATCCTAGAACAGAATGAAAATGAAGTCTGGAGAGTCACCGCCCCTCAAGGAGATTGGTTAAACATACTCCATATGGTGGGCAGTCGACGAGCTGATTATACCGTGGAGTATTCGGTCGTAGCTCATGAGTACAATAAAGCTCACACCGCACTTGAGCAGTTGGCGAGCATTCCGATTAAAGGCTATAATAAACCTTTTCAGTTTATGATCGCCTGTACACGTTCAAGTAAAGGCAAAGAATGGATCAAGGCCATAGATAAAGCCTTGCTCGAATCCGCAAAAAGTCCCGTCTATCGTGATTACGTCGAAGAGCTCTTTTTACCGGAGGATCGAATTAAATTTAAAAAAGATATTGATGAGTTTATGGAAAGAAGAGCAAAGGGCCCGTGGTTTGTAGGCCCCTCTGACTGATTAACGACGCATTGATTTTGGATCAATGGCATCTTGCAAGCCGTCGCCCAAATAGTTGAAGCTGATGGTTGTCATCAAAATCAAAATACCCGGTAGGATAGCTAAGAAGGGCGCTTGGTAAATAAGCTCTTGCGCATTATTCAGCATGTTCCCCCAGCTGGGTGTTGGAGGCATGATACCTAAACCCAGGAAGCTTAAAGCAGCTTCGAACAAAATAGATTCGCCCACGCCTAAGGTGATGGACACCAACATGGGTGCAATTACGTTTGGAAACATGTGGCGCACGATGATGGTGCTGTCTTTAGCACCTAAAGTTCTGGCTGCTAAAACGAATTCGCGTTCGCGGATGGATAAAATACTTCCACGCACCAAGCGGGCGACAGTCATCCAAGAGAACAAGCACAAGATGATGATCATCTTAAAGATGGATTCATTCGAGGTGCTGACGATGGCTTTAAGCCACGGAATTTTTGTTAAGTCGATGGCTGCCATCACGATCAACACCGGAATGGTCGGAAGCGAAAGCAACCCGTCGGTGACACGCATCAGAATGGTATCAACGATCCCACCGTAAAAACCCGCGATGCTTCCGATAAGCAAACCTACAAGTGCAGAGGCGATCGCGACCAGAACACCCACACCCATGGATACGCGCGTTCCGTAAACCAAACGAATGAAAACGTCGCGGCCTAGTTCGTCCGTTCCGAATAAGTGGAATGTTTTAAAACCATCGAAGATGGAAACAAGATCTTTAGTCTCGGGAATATTCAAAGACTTAAAAGTCTCAATAGCCAAAGGGACATCTTTAGAACCGACATCGTAAATGGCGTCAGCTTCAGGAACGGACACTAAGCC
>JBJTMR010000145.1:0-4534 GCA_046070625.1 Bdellovibrio sp.
TATTAAGTTAGCCCGAGATTCCTAAAAACTGTGTTTTCTAATGTCTCCATACCTAGAAGTCTCACTCTTTACCCTCTAGTTATTATTGTTCATCGCGATTTGGGATGTACTTTTTCATCGTTCTGAAATCTGAAAGATTTGCAACTTTTCTCTCGGTGATTTCAGGAAGAACAAAGTTTAATCCCTCCGTTGCGCCTCTAACATCGATACCAGCTAAGCGGATATATCGACTCATGACTTTCTCGTCTGTCCAACCGCAAATCTTTTTTACGATAGGACTTGAGACCCCAGCATTCAGTAAATGAGTAGCGAAGCAAGCTCTGAGTGCATGAAAATTCACAGAGTGAATTCCAATAGCATCGCAAAATTCCCGCAACACGTTTGCGGCTTCTCCCCGCTTCCATTTATTGATTCGCGGAAGGACATGCACGCCGTCATGATCCCCTTTGGCTCGAAGTTCGATAAGTTTTGTCTCGATCTCCTTGTTCATAGGAATCTTTCGCCAGTATCCGGCCTTCGTGGACTTAATGATCTTCATTCTTCCGTTATAGGATTTAGAACAGGTGATCATTTTAGTTTCAAAGTCGATATCATTCCACTCAAGGGCATACAGTTCACCGGATCGCATTCCGGTATGAAGAGCCATAAACCACACAGGATACCAGGGGTGCTCCATCTCCTTTGCACTGTCCAAAAGTTTTTGGATCTCTGGCAAAGAAAGAATCTGCGGGGGCTTATCATCGTGATACCGTCCAAGCAGAATATCAGCAGCTGGACTATTACGGATCCCGATGATGGCGCCATCTTCTATTCCCCATCTAAAAATCGTATTGATCGCAGACTTCACTGCTCTCAACCGACTTCTAGAATACCCTTGCTCCAACATCTCTTGCAGAACTTTACGAACGTCGCCGGCATTAATTTGAGTGCAGACTTTGTTTTCCCAAGAACTGGTAAATCGTCTCAATGTTGCGACGGTCTCCCAAATTGTACTTGTTTGAACTTTCTTGACCCCGATACCACCTTTGCGATGAACGAGTTCGTACTTCTCCAAAAGATCGGCCCAAGGAAGTCCCGAGCCTTCAAGCTTAGCGACCTCAATCGAACACTCGCGGATCAAATCCTTTTCGACTGCGAGGGCTTCTTTAAGGGTTTTAATGCCCACTTTTTTCTTTTGCGCCCTGTGCCTACGATTTACTGTACTTCTTATATGTACGGAGACTTCATATGTCTTTGCACCATCTAGTCCAACTTTTTCTTTTATTCCCATTTGTTACCTCTTCTCGGTTTTGGAATTTCAATTCTTTTACGAGGCATAACAGGCTGAAGACCTGTTATAGAGTTTTCAATGAGTAGATCCAGTTGTTCTCGGTCGAAGTAAAGTCTTCCGCAAAACTTGTTCGCAGAGATCTTACCCCGTTGATACAGCTTCTTAACTGCTTCCCGAGTTGACCCTAAATACAAAGCCACTTCATCAGTTTTTAACCATCTCTTAATTTTCAAAGATCGAAGCTTTGCTTCAGCAATATCCAGTTCAAGCTGGTGCTGAGTCATCGCCTTATTATCCAGACTTAACATATCTTCCTCCTCGGGTTCAATTCATAATCGAACCCATTTTTTAATTTTTGTTTTCTTTTTGCTGAGCGCGAAATTCGCCATTCAGTAATTTTCCAATAAATTGATCTAAAGATATCTTCCCATTGGCCCGTTGAAATTCTTCGTGCGCCATATGAAGACGGTCTTTCTCGCTGAGTGTTTGACTCTGCAGTTGTTGAATGTGCTCTGATGTAATTAAAGTAAGACCAAGGCCAATAATTTCGGAGTCCTTCACTTTACGGCCAAAAGACTTCTTATTTGTTTTGTCTTTTAGTGTTTGTAATAGCTTGGCGGCATCCACATCGAGCTTTTTAAGGACCGTCACTCTTTTAGATTGGTCCTTTTTAATCACCTTTTGAGGTGTGCCGGCTTTATAATTGCTTGTTTGTTCCATTTTCCCTCCTGTTTTCGTAGGTTTAACTTCGTTAAAATACCGATTTGCCGTTTTGCCGCAATTCGGCTATACTGCTTAAGTAAAGAAAGAGAGGCCCCATGGGAGCCAGACGAAAAGCCACATTTTATGTCGATGAATCTATCCATAAGGCCCTGCGCCTGAAGGCTGCTAACGATGACGTTTCCCCTTCTGATCTTCTGAATGATCTTCTTGCAAATGACCTTGTCGAATATTTGGAAGATCTCGAAGACATTAAGGCTGTCAAAGCGCGCCAAAAAGAACGCGGAAAAGGGATTCCCCTTGAGCAATTCGTAAAGAAGCTTGCTAAAAATGGCTAAGTACTCGGTCTTTATCCAACCATCCGCGCAAAAAGAGATCGAGCGCTTACCAAAACCAGCACAAAACAAAGTTGTTAAAGCCCTAATCGCCCTCGCCGACAATCCACGGCCTCCGAGCTGTAAG
The DNA here is from genome assembly GCA_046070625.1 of Bdellovibrio sp. GTDB lineage: Bacteria > Bdellovibrionota > Bdellovibrionia > Bdellovibrionales > Bdellovibrionaceae > Bdellovibrio. Next base: position 2,453 of record JBJTMR010000145.1, read on the forward strand.
AAACTTGTTGGCACGGATAGTTGGCGCGTTCGTGTCGGCGAGTACCGCATTGTGTATTGGATCGAAGACAACGTACTTAGTGTAGAAGTTGTCAGAGTGGCCCACCGAAAAGATGTATATCGCTGAATCATTATTTCCAACTTTCATTAGTTCGTTGATCTGGCTTGATCCAAAATAAGTATTTTCAAATAAAAAGGTCCTTTGATTTCAGAAAATTCAGGGACCTTTTTTAATTTCTCTTTAAACCTCTCCGCAGTACTTAAAGCACCACTTGAAAGTCCCTTCTTAACAGCCGCATCAACTGACGAATCTTCCACGACTTGCCCAAAGACGTTTGTTTTTCTTGGAACCAATCCATCGAAGTATCCGGCGGCAAAGCTCGCAATAAAATCACCGGTAAAATACTCAGCTTCTCTGGAGTGATATTCTCCGCTAAGACCAGGTTGCCCATTGCTGGCGACTCCAACACCTTTTAATGAATAGATGTGATCTCCTTGCACGACTCGATTGAAAGAAATAAAGATTCTTCGGCTATTCGGCTCTAAATAAGACTCGCCAATGAATTTAAGCCCCCGCACAACTCCCGACTGCCCCTGCGCAACCACCGGAGCCTTTTCATCCGGGAATGCAATAACCGAGTGATCTATATATAGATCGTAACTGTCGCCGACTTTTATTCCCCTAAAGACCTCAACGGATCCTTTAACTGGTACAACAAGCACAGATGCGGTCGATTGCCTTACCGAACTAACCAAGTACTCCGAAGGTAGATTGCCCCTAATAGCTGGAATTTTTGACGTTAAACCTTTGCCTCTAGTTGGAGCTTTAACGACCGAAGACGTTGGTTTACTATCTTCTACCCTAGAAGCTACAAAGATCTCCTCACCTGGAATTTCTGCGGCAAACACTGCGGCAACTAAAAATAAGAAAATCATTTAGAACCTCCTTTATCTATTAGAATGGGACTCTTCAAAACAAGACGTCCTTTTACTTGATCATTTCTCGATACTTCCGTTGGCTTAAGACCCGTCATTGATGGGCGCCCAAAAGTATTCCGAATTTCGACAAGGTCTTGATGCTGACCCTTTGAAGGAATCACATCGAACACAAAAACGTTTCTTTCCGGCTCACACTTGGCGATCATATTTGTTGGAAGTGAGGAATTGAGTTTTAAATTCAAAAAGAGCGTTTTCTTATCACTTGGAGAAATTTGGGCTTTAAGATCTTCACCACGCCCCACGAAAACCTCCACGAGAGCACACGGGAAAAGCACTAAAGACCCCAAACCAGGTGCAAGGTATATTCTCATCACTTGGCCGCGATCAAATCGCGTGGACTGGACACGTTCTACTTGAGCCAGAGATGGAAAAACGAATAACAAATTAATTACGAATAGGAGCTTCTTCATAAGAATCTACCTCCAGCCCAAACGGGTTATCTTGAGTTCTCGGCACGACCTTCAGCTTTATCGATACTCCAATGCGATGATCTTGCTCGTTCATACGCGAACGCTCTTTAACTAAAACCAGCCCATGATAAACACCTAATTCATCAAAAGTGATCTTTTGAACCTGCCCGGAAATTTGAATGGCGTCCCTCTCAACTTTATTCTTAAGATCGAGGATCTCAGATCTTTTACTTTTCCAAAGATCATCACTCATCATCGTGGTTGTTAAACCGATGCGCTTCATGAAATTCTCGGAATCGAAATTGTAGACGTTAAAAAGAAACTTCTGAATAAACGCCACCGCCTCAGTTTTGTAGATAGGGTCAGCCTGATCTGTGACAATTCGGGTTCCGTTAGAGTCAATCCCTATAATCAGGGGACGGCTTGACTTCGCAAGCACTCTTAAATTTACGACAACCGAGAGCAAGCACAAAATGGTTGTCGCAATAAAAAGAATAAACTGGGAATTACGCTTGAAGATTTCGCGACTGTGTATTTTCATTTTGTCTTAATCCTTTTCTCTCGTACTGAATGCGAGCTTTGGTAATACGATCTGAAGACTGGCCACCATAGTTTCGCCCACTGGCGCCACTAGCTCTGCTCTCACGGTTCTTTTCGCTAAAAACTGACTTCGT
>JBJTMR010000146.1:0-2037 GCA_046070625.1 Bdellovibrio sp.
GGTATTCCCTTGTCTCCGATAAGGCGTTCCTCCCGATGGGGAAGACTCTTAGTAATGCCCTAGTCAGTCATAAATACGGACTCATGGTTTTAGGTCGAATAATGACGAAATGCAAGCTTTTTAAGGCACTTACAGGCAGGAGCTAGGAATTACCCACCTCCGTATACAGAATTTAATGATTTCAATAACTTAGAAAGCCCAGAAGGGGCCAGCCGATACCGCGCCATTCACTGTGGCACTAGATCCTTTAATTCCCACAAAGACTGATCGCCCTAAGAAAAATGGCAACCCCCAATCAAACATGTTGGACACTCCAATATCGCCCCCGACGTTATCGTAGACCATATTGTTATAGGAAATGAGCGTATTGGTATTGCCAATTTCAAAACTAATCACCCCCGTGGGTGATCCTCCAGAACCAACTAGATTCGCAGATAGAGATTGAGTTGTACTTGGACAAAACCAAGTATCACTGCCCGAGCACTTCGGCAGAGCGATGGATGGCCTAAAAAACAAGAAATTCGAACCACTATCAATAAATGACTTTATCAAAGTGGTGTTATCGAATTTGGTGGTGAAATACCCTGAGTTCGAAGTCGGATAAACAGTCACTCCGCTGGCTAAATTATTGGAGTCCGAAACTGTCCCAATCCCCAACATCATGTATCCATATGCTGCTCCAGCACCAACATCGGGAACAGAGGGAAGCTTTATCACCAAGCCATTATCGTAACCCGATGGCATTTTCGCTATGGGATTCGTCAACTGCTTTGCCTCAGCGACCGCGGTCTCTGTACAGACTTTAGATCCTGTGCTTTCTGAGCAGGTATAGTAACTCTTAGGAACAGCCTGCAGGGCACAATCATTCAAAACCCCATTCGAGCCCACATCGCAATCATGAACAAAGCCGCCGACCCCAATAATCCCATTAAATCCCGCCACCGCTGGGGAGGAGTCTGGAACGGCTGTGCAATTTGCCTTGGCTTGCGCACTATAGTAAGTCGCATCAAGAGCCACTATGGGAATACTGGGTGCAGTCAAATTACCCAACTTCACATCAGCATACTTCATTGGACCCCAGTGACCAGATCCATCAAGATAACCAGTGCAATTCGCCAGATCATCGTTCCCTATCTGAATTTGCGGCAAAGAAAGAGTAATCAAGGAGCTAAAGATTTTTAAACCGTAACTTCCGGTATCGACCAAAATATTCTTAATCGTTTGACAGTGTACCGTGGAGCCCGGCTCGCAAATCGTCACACTAATGCAAGGCTCATTGTGATAGCCATCCACACCACAGGCACCAACTGATAAGGGAATGACATTATCACCCGTCAAGGTATTCGGAAAATAAACAGCTGGACCTGGAGGAACATTCACCGTGCCGCTACCGCTCGTCCCCGAGCACGCAGCCAGAAAAAAACCCAGGCTCAAAAAAAGGAGTCGCAATGTCAAACTACTCATCAGAATTGACATCCTTCAAATCAAATCCCGCAGGCAATTTTACCGGAATGTAGGCTCGGCCACTTTGATCTCTTTGTCGTCCGCCGCCCTCGACAATGATGAATCCGGTGTCGACCTTTAGACGGCGACTACCGCGAAGCTTCCCTTTTTTATGGACGGCATTTTTAAAGTCAGCGGTAAAACCACCTAGAAGATTTTCCAGATCCGGAACAAAAGAACCTTTCCAGGAAATCGCAAACACTAAACCACTCGAATCAATATACTGACGCACAAAAATTCCATTCGCGTCCGTTGATTGTGTGACTGTAAATGAGGCGCCACTAGATGTTGTCTGAGGTGCTTTTGCAGAACCCGACAAGGCACCCGCGATCTGGTCTCCCAGAGCAGCCAAGGACTGCACCGCAAAGAGCATACATATGATTGAAAAAAGCCAAGTTCTGCGGAGCATGCCAAAACCTCTCGACTCTTCTATTTTCGGATTTTTTCACCCCACAATATAGGTCTCATTTTAAAAATCTCAAATTTGGAGCCCTGCATTTCTAAGGACTAACAAAATCACTCCTGTTAGCATCG
>JBJTMR010000147.1:0-14695 GCA_046070625.1 Bdellovibrio sp.
AGAAACCTTCGTTTGAAACTGAATATTCAGCCATGTCTGGACAACCATCATGAGAATGAGTCCAACGATCGACGTCGAGATACTCAAACCTAAACCTAATAACAGAACACCAAGTCCCGCTGCAATAAAGGAGGCCATCCACAGAGCGCGCCCCGGAAGAATTCGATGTCCCAAGGTGGCAGTTAATGCCCCAATAATGGCCCCCACTCCGATGCTTGCCTCAAGCAAACCTAAATACCATGGGGCCAGATGCTGTTCTTTCAGAATCATCACAGGCAATGTCACAGCTAGGTGCGAAAACAAAAACTGAAATAAACCACTCAACAAAAGTGCACCTAATATCACATGGACCTTTGCCAGAGAGAGAAAACCATTTTTAAGATCACTCCACCACAAGGAAACACCTTCACTGAATGAACTCTTACGTAAAATCAACTTTTGATGGTACAGATTCAATTGAATATTACAGAACAGAGCTATTCCATAAGTGAGAAGATTGAATAAGGTTCCAAAGCCAGGCCCGAGTAAGCTCACCAAGACGCCGGATAGGGCAGGATTCAGGAAGGCCTTGAATCCCGAAACCATTTGGCTGACTTGAAAGGCTGAGGACAAAACTTCCTCCTTAACAATAAACCGCGTTAATCCCGCAACGGACGCTTCAAACATCGCAGTGAACACGGCGCCAAGGCAGGCAATGGCGATCAGCCAAGATAAATTGAAATGATCTAAATAAATCATCAAGAACGCTGCTGTGGAAGTCAACATGCGCAGGATATCCGCGATGATCATGATGTGCTTACGTGAATAGCGGTCTATCAGAGGCCCCAAAAGTGGCTGCAAGAAAATTTGAATGGCAGCAACCGGAGCTAAAAGCATCGCAAATTGGAGACCCGACCCAGTCTTTTGCAAAACCCACCAGGACAAAGAAAGATAAGCCATCGAATCGCCCGCTAGACTCAAGCATTTCAACTTGAACAGATCCGTGTCTGATTTTTAGGAATGAATGTAGGATTGAATGGCAAATTAAAGACAATGTGGTCTGGGGATGCGATAAAACAGCCGGTCTTGACTTTGAAACGATAGATCCCAAATTAGAGATAAGGGGTGGTTATGTCTTTTACTTACACTGTTTGCCCACACTGCCAAAAAGTAAACAAGGTCCACGTCGAAACTGCAGATCAAAAAACGCCAACCTGTGGGGTATGCCACGCTTCGCTGAATTTACATGAGGGCATTTCCAATCTCTCTGGAGAGCAAGTACAAAAGCTCATTCGTAGTTCTCCTCTTCCGGTCGTAATTGATTTTTGGGCTCCGTGGTGCGGTCCTTGTCGTAACTTTGCACCGACATTCTCAGCCACGGCCGAAGAGATGAAGGGGCGCTTTGTTTTTGTGAAAATTAATACTGAGGAATTCCCTCAGGCCGGCGCCCAGTTTGGCGTCCGAGGAATTCCCACTATTGCGGTATTTAAGCAGGGGCAGGAAATGAAGAGGCAGGCTGGCGCCATGCCTCGTGAATATTTCAATCATTGGCTTCAGGGATAAAGCCTGCTTCTTTCTTCCAAAGAAATTCTTAATCAGTAAGAAGAGATCTTTCAGCCGCAGTGCCGACAAGTGCCTTGCGGATCTTTCTAAGACAATTGCTCTCGCCTTTATCAACAGGTTGGCAGCATGTGTACAAGGCCATGCCTAGACGCTGATTGCGAGAGGCAGCAAAAAGACGGCTCGAATCCAGTGTTTGTTTGGCGTTGAAGGCGCTTCGGTTTTCATTATTCAGACTATAGAAGCCTTCATTGACGGCAACTAAAAAATCGCCTTGTTGGTTCTCAAGAGCCGTACAAAAACCACTAGACGATTTCTTAAGGCCGATGGTTATTTGGCGAGTTGTCCCATTGGCGTATTGCATTGTTAAAACACGAGGGCGGAGGACGTTTCCGAAGACGTGTTGGACACCTTGTTCGCAGACAGGGCTAACGCCACCGTAGTCCTCTCCGTTGAGACTTTTCGAGGCTGAGTTTTCTAGTTGGCCTTGGCATTTCAAATTCATGGAAGTAACGTCACCATCAGCGATGAGCGCTTTAAAGGCATTCAGGTCGTCTTCTGACAGAGATGCGATCGGATCTTTGGAGATATATTTGTCATAGCTCTTAATCACCTCAAAGCGGTCTTGGCTTTGAACCCATCTCTGCTCAACCGTCAGGTAGTGGGTCTTTAGGGATCCTGCAAATACAGACATCGGAAATAGGAATATGGATAATATTAGGAATTTTGGAGTATTCATGGGCCACCTCTCAAAGGACCTGTATGCAAAAGAAGGGCTTATTTTAAAGTCTGTTAAAATTCCTTTACAGGACTTTTGACAAAAGCCCCTGTTAAACTTATTTACAGAGTGTCTTTTAAGGTGTGAGTATTACTAAGTTTTTTAGCGACCTAGCGGAATGGGCGAGTCGGATCAAAGAAGCCTTCCGGGAACTTGACTCCACGAGCTTGCATCGTTTTGCCATGTCGAGGAACATAGCCAGCGGGAACGAGTTCTTGTTTGGTATCTAAGGAAAATACCGGAGCCCGGGTGATAACATCACCTTCCATTCCGGAGACTTCCATAATCTCTGAAACAATACGTTGTCCATTGGACAGGCGCTTGACTTGCACCACAAAGTTGACCGCCGAAGAAATCTGTTGGCGCAAAGCTTTCAGTGGCACTTCAATTTTGGACATGTGTAAAAGATTTTCTAGCCGAGTCAGGCATTCAATCGGGGAGTTTGCGTGCACAGTTGTCATCGAGCCTTCATGCCCGGTGTTCATGGCTTGCAGCATCTCAAAGGTTTCATCTTTGCGACATTCACCAACGATGATGCGATCAGGTCGCATACGCAGGGAATTCACCAAGCAATCACGAGCAGTGACTGCGTGAGGACTGCCTTTAACAGACAACAGTTGCACCCAGTTTTTTTGCGACAACTTTAGTTCGCTGACATCTTCGATGGTGACAATGCGTTCTTCCGCGTTAATTTCAAAAGCTAAGGCTTGAAGGAATGAAGTTTTACCTGAGCCCGTACCGCCCGAAACAACGATATTCATTTTGGCTTTGACGGCCTGAGATAAAAAATAAGCCGCTTTGTCTGACAGAGATTTATTTGCAACCAAGTCGCTTAAATTCATGCGCTTGTCATGGAACTTGCGAATGGTGAGTGACGGATATTTGGCCGACATCGGTGGCAATGTAATATTATAACGGCTACCATTGGGAAGAATGCCATCAAAGGCTAATCCCTGAGTTTGGTCTTTGCCCTCATAGTGTAGGATAGCAAAAACTAAATCCCACAGAGCGCGCTCATCGATAAAGCGCTGCCCAGTTTCCACTAGCAACCCACGATGTTCAACGAAAATGGAATCTGGTGAGTTCACCATGACCTCCGTAATCGTTGAATCCGTCAGAAGTGTTTGCAGTGGGCCGAAGTCGATTTTCATAGGGATTTTATCGGAATAAAACCAAGTCGACTTTACGCAAAGGACCTGGACTAAAGTTAGGCTTTAGAAATGTCGCCAGCCTTTGAAGCTTGAGATTTCCTCTTTGGCGTCGCCATGGACTAAATAGACCCCCGGGCTTTGCGTGAACTGTCCGACTTCGCTCCAATTTGGGAAAAGATGTCGATGCTCCGGAGAAATCGCCATCAGCAGTTCATAGTCTTCGCCACCCCAAAGAGCGAATTCGTAAGCTTTCCGAAGGGTCGCCATGCGTTGGGTTTCCTCGTGCAGAGGAAAGTTATCAGGAAAGAGGTGAATGCCCATGGCCTGACGACTTAGAATCAGTGAGTCGTTGACAAGACCATCACTGCAATCCATGAGGCCGTGAATGTGTTTGACATGTTTTTGTAAATCATCAACTAAATCTAAGCGTGGCTCCGGGCGCAAGTGGCGGGCGACGGCTTCAGGGAAATCAGATTTGCGATCTTCCGCTAAAGCATCTAACCCAGTTTTCGATAGTCCCAAAGGTCCACTGCAGAGCAAGATATCTCCGGGTTTGACATGTTGACGAGTTAACGGAGCTTCACAAGAGCCGTAAACGCTGACATCAATGACTAGTCCTCGAGGAGAAACGCACAGATCACCACCTGCGACTTCCACCCCAAAGCGATCACCTAAAGTCGTCATACCTTGATAAAATTCGTCAAGCCAAGAATTCGTTAGTTCTTTGGGAAGGGCCAACGAAACTTGAACGAAATGGGGTTTTGCGCCCATAGCCGCAAGGTCACTCAAATTGATGGCTAAGGCTTTGTGGCCAAGGTCAAAAGCGCTCGAGTGGTCTAAGCGAAAATGAACATCCTCGACCATCATGTCTTGAGCAATTACTGACAATCCAGGGAAGTTTTTAAAAACAAAAGCATCATCACCCAGGGGAACGACGGTGTGCGGGTTATGACGCTGGACGCGAGAACTGATGTTTTTAAGAACCTGCCATTCTTTCGGAGTATTTTGCATGTCGTTTTTCCCGGGAAGGCGTTGCCAAAAATTTGGCTTTATTGTGGAATATACAAACGTGGAGTCAAGGAGGATTCTTGAACACACCAAAGGCGACATCGCCAAAAAGAACATCCAAGAAAAAGACCACTCGCAAGGTAAAGGTTGTCGAACATCCTTTGTCATCTGAAAGTTTATTTTCAAGCCGTGAAGTCGGCTGGCTTAATTTCAATCGCCGCGTTCTGACCGAGGCAGAAGACAGTCACAATCCTCTTTTAGAGCGAGTCAAGTTCCTAAGTATTTCTGGATCGAACCTCGATGAGTTTTTCATGAAACGCGTGGGCGGTTTAAAACGTCATGTGGCTTATGGTGTTTCACCAAAATCGTCTGACGGAAAAACTCCATTGGCGCAATTGCAGGACATTCGCCAATTCGTTTTGCCGATGATTCAAGACCAGGCAAAATGCTTTAAGAAATCTTTGAAGCCAGCTTTGGAAAAAGAAGGCGTGTTTCTATTGTCGTGGAAAGAACTTTCTGCCAAAGAGAAAGAGTTCGTAAAAAAGTACTATAATAAAAATGTATTTCCGGTTTTAACACCACTGTCGGTGGATCCGGGACATCCGTTTCCTTTTATCTCGAATCTTTCAATTTCTTTGGGTGTGACATTGAAACATCCCAGCAGCGAAGAAATGCTTTTCGCGCGAGTGAAAGTTCCCAAGGTTTTGGCGCAATGGATTCGCGTGGATGCGGATCTTAGTGTGAATCGCTTTATCAGCCTTCAGGAAGTGATTAAAGAAAATCTGGCAGACCTTTTTCCATCGATGCAGGTTTTGGGTTGTATGGCATTTCGACTGACCCGCAATGCGGACTCTGACCAAGATCAAGAAGATGCTGAAGATTTACTGGAAGCGATCGAAGAAGAGTTACGTCAACGTCGCTTTGCAGAAGTGGTCCGTCTGGAGCATGGTCCCAACCCGGACTCATGGATGCTAAAGTTCCTGATGGAAGAACTGGAACTGACAGAGGACGATATTTACGAACTCCCCGGCGAACTTGATTACACCGATCTGGGAATGATTGCAGATGTCAATTTGCCGAAGCTTAAGTTTGAAAATTACGCGCCGGTGGTGACACCAGCCTTTGCGGAGGAGGGTGTGGGAATTTTCAGTGCCATTAAGATGGCAGATCAGTTGATTCACAATCCGTTTGAAAGTTTTTCGGCTTCAGTTGAAAAGTTCATTCGGGTTGCCTGCGATGATCCAAAGGTTCTGGCAATCAAAATGACGTTGTATCGCACGGGCGACAACAGTCCCTTTATTAAGGCCCTGATTCGTGCGGCAGAGCAAGGTAAGCAAGTCGTATGTTTAGTAGAGCTCAAAGCTCGTTTTGATGAAGAACGTAATATCTATTGGGCGAATGAACTGGAAAATGCTGGGGTGCATGTGGTGTATGGGGTGGTGGGTTTGAAGACTCATGCCAAAACATCTTTGGTGGTTCGCCAGGAACAAGAAGGACTGCGTTGTTATGCTCATATCGGCACTGGGAATTATAACGTTTCTACGTCAAGATTTTATACGGATTTAGGGCTCATCACGGCTCGCGAAGAAATCACCAACGATGTTGTGGATTTCTTTCATTATCTGACGGGTCGCTCGCTTAAGAACAACTATCAGCATTTGTTGATAGCTCCGGTGAATATGTTTTCAACCTTCAAGTCTATGATTGAAAGGGAGGCGGAGCATGCCAAAGCGGGAAGACCTGCCCACATCGTTGCAAAGTTTAATAACTTTGAAGAAAATGATATCGCAGTTGCCTTGTATGCAGCTTCACAAAAGGGTGTAGATATTGAGATGGTTGTTCGTGGATTCTGTTGTTTGCGCCCCGGAGTTCCCGGTATGAGTGAGCGCATTAAGGTGACGTCTGTGATTGGTCGCTTTCTTGAGCATTCACGTATTTTCTATTTTAGAAATGGCGCCAATGATCCGGTAGATGGAGAGTTCTTCATTGGCTCCGCCGACTGGATGTATCGAAATCTGCATGCGCGAGTGGAAGCGATCGTACCCATTTTGGATCGTTCCTTGAAAGAAAAATGCTGGGAAATTTTGCAGATGTATGTCAAAGAAACCAAGCAAGCTTGGTCCATGAATAGCGATGGAACCTATGCCAAGAAAACAGCAAAAGCTGAAGATGTGGGTATCCATCAATCGTTGATGCAATTAACAAAGACACGAGTTAAGCTTGTCGAAGAGACAGGCTCTCATTCGGAGTAAAAGTGGAATTGATCATCATTCGTCATGGCGTCGCTGAAGAACGAGAAGACTTTGCAAAAAAAGGTCTTGAAGATCAATTTCGTCCGCTGACACTTAAGGGGCGCAAGCGGATGCAAAAAGTTTGTATGGGGCTGCGGGATTTGGTGAAGGATATCGATGTGATTGCTTCAAGTCCATTTACTCGTGCGCGACAAACGGCGGAAATAGTATCACAGATATATTTCGACAAAAAAGTTTTGGAAGTTCCCGAGTTGGTACCGCAAAGCCCACCCCAAGCCTTCGTAAAATGGCTGCGGACTCAAGGGCGAAATTATAAGCGTATTGTCGTGGTTGGCCATGAGCCTCATTTAAGCACTTTTGCGAGCTTGATGTTAACAGGGAAGGCCACGAGCTTTATTGACCTTAAAAAAAGCGGCATAATCACTTTGGAAATTGAATCCTTCGCCCAAGCAGAGGCGGGCAGTGCGGAATTGCTTTATGCGATTCCACCTAAAGTTTTCGCTGATTAAACCATCGACCAGATAATACCATCGCGGAGGCCGACGGCAGGGATGACTATTTTCTCTGTCTCTGCCTGGCGCATGATGGTTTGTACTAAGACGGCAGCGGGAACAATAACGTCGGCGCGATCCGGGCGCAGTTCTAATTTATCAACACGGTCTTTAATTGAAATGACCCGCAAGCGTTCGATAATTTCGGTGAGTTCCGCTAAGGTTAAAAACGTGTTGGGTGTGCGTTTTAACAGCTGAACCTTTAATTGACCCAAGCACTCTAAGTTACCACCGGTCCCGATGGCAAAATCCACCGGGTCATGATCGCAGTTGGAATAGATGTGTTGACCCAGGTCCGCCAGAAATTCGCCCATAATAATATTTAAATGGCTTTCGTTCATGCGGCGTTTTGCGAGATTTTCTAAAACACGAACCGTTCCCATCGGGAAAGATTTGGTCGCGAGCATCTTGGCACCTTGAGAAAAGGTGACTTCGACACTGCCTCCGCCGACGTCGATGAGCATAGTTTTTTTACTGTCTAAGTCGACCTCTTTGCGGACGGCCAGATGAATCAGACGTCCTTCTTCTGTACCATCGATAATTTCGATTTCGATCCCTGAGGTTTTAAGAATTTCGTCGATAAATTCTTTGCGGTTCTTGGCCTCGCGGCATGCGCTGGTGGCGACGGCTCGGCATTTCAGGACCTGCATTTTTTGGTTGGTATCGGCAAATCGGCGGAAAGTTGCCTTGGCGATTTCGAGGGTTTCGTGAGTGATGGTACCTGTCGTAAAAACATCGTGACCAAGACGGACAGGAGCTCGGAACTTTTTGTCGATACGAAGTAAGGGAGCTGTGTCGGAAATATCGGCCACCATCATGCGAATGGCATTGGAACCAATATCAATAGCTGAAACTCGACGTGACACGTAAACATCTCCTTATCTTGGCAATAGTATATAAAAATGCGAGCATCTGAGACATGAAAAAAATGACTTTTATGCTCTTATTTTTGTTTTTTGTCTCCATGCAGGCCTTAGCTCTTTCCGATATAGAGATCACAGGCGAGGCTGACTTGAATGGGGTCGGTTTTTTGCTTCCCAGTGGGCAGGCGGGGCATACTGAATTCCAGGTTCAGTCTTTGTTGTTGGATTTTAATATCCCTTTAAAAGAGGGGAATTTGTTGTATGTCTCACTTGAAGGCGCCCAAAAGCGCACCGAAACCGGCGAAAGCTTTTTGGTGAATACTCGCGAGGCGTACTTAGATTTGGTCAATGTGTTTGAGGGAATGCATGGTCTGCGGTTGGGGTTGATTCCACATTCTTGGTTGGAAGCACATTACGAAGATTGGGATTATCGCTTTTTGGGACACATGGGCTGGAGTATTTCAGAGAAGTGGCGTTATTCCTCGTATTCGGATTTGGGAGTCTCTTTTATGTCTGAGCTGCCATCTAGTTTAGGAGAATGGGCAATTTCCGTAGTGAATGGAGAAGGCCGCGATCAGGACAATGCAGGTCCTCATAAAGAAGGCTCTTTATTTTTCCGCTTTACGACATGGGCTCCGTGGATGGTTTCCTTGAATTACGTTCATGGAACTTATGAACAATACGGTGCAGATGTGGCAGCCAAAGAGCGTATTCAGGTGGCGGTTGTGTATAAGCCAGAAGAGCAAAATTACAAAGTGGGTTTAGAACTTCTTGATGCCCACGATCCCGCGGACGCGATCACAGACGGAAAGATCGCGGATGCGGTCGGCGTAACCGGGCTTACAGGTCAAGCTGTTCATGGTTTAGGGGGCAGCCTTTATACTGTATTTAGCACGGGCCCGAAGGCAGAAGTGATGGTTCGCTATGATTATTTGAATGCGGTGGTTGGCGATCCGGATAAAACTTTGCAATCGGGTATCGTGGCCTTGGGGTATCAGCTGACCGAGGATATCAAGACAGCTTTGGCGGTGGATCACACGCTGTATGGGGATAACTATGGTCCTGGGGTGCGTGATACTTCAAAAGTGGAACTTGCAGCTCAAGTTCTCTTCTAAAATGTTAAGATTCTGTTAGAATACGCGAGAGATGCCGTGTTAAGCGGTGTTTTTCAGATATAAAACCTATAAAGAAAGACAACGGGGGATACAGATGGAACGCGCCATCGACACTCAGCTTGAAGATTTAAAGAAAATGATTCTAGTCATGGGTGGACATGTTGAAAAATCCCTTTCCCAGGTGACAGCGGCGCTGTTGTCCCGTGACGTGAACTTATTCTCTGAAATTCAAGAAATTGAAAGCCGCATTAACGAAAATCACGTCCAGGTCGACAACATGTGTATGAATATTCTGGCGAAGCAAGGGCCTGTGGCTAAAGACTTGCGTTTGATCATTTCGATCTTGAAGATCAACAACGATCTGGAACGTATGGGTGATCAATCTGTGAATATTTCCTATTCAGGAAGAGACTATTTGGCTCGCAAACCAATTCAACAACAGCTGGGTGATATTCAAAAAATGTCGGAAATCGCCGGTCATATGGTGAAGGGGTCTTTGGACTGTTTCGTGCGTGGAGATGTCGAGGAAGCAAAACAAATTCTTCTGATGGATGATGAAATTGACGGGTTGAAAAATAAAGTTTTCAAAGAGTCTATCGCCCACATGAAAGCTCACTCAGATGACGTTGAAGCCAGTATGGATTTGATTTTGATCGCTAGAAACCTAGAGCGCTTAGGGGATCACGCCACGAATATCGCGGAGGATGTGATCTTTGCGTTCACAGGGAAGGACGTTCGACATGGGGGCAAGTTTGGCTGATAATTCGGTTCAGGTGATGGTGGTTGAGGACGAGCAAGAGATTCGCGAACTTATGGCTTTGCATCTTTTGCGTCAGGGTTACAAAGTAACCGAGTGCTCCTCTGCCGAAGAAGCCCTCGCCGAGTTGAATAAAAGAAGCTATCAGCTCTTTGTTCTGGATTGGATGTTACCCGGTATCAGCGGGGTGGACATCGTAAATCCGATTAAGGCCAAAAACAGCCACGCGGCTGTTTTGATGGTCACCGCAAAGGCCGAGCCACAAGACATCGTGGTTGGGCTTGAAAATGGTGCAGATGATTTCCTGACGAAGCCCTTCAATCCGGCTGTTTTCGTTGCACGCGCTAAAGCGCTGCTTCGTCGGTCGCAAATTGCGCAAGCTCCAAGTGGGACAGTAAATCCAGAAAATGAAGTTTCCATTCATGGTTTGAAGATGAATTTTAAAACCTACGAAATTTCTTACCTCAATGAGCCGCTTCATTTAACACCGTCAGAATTTAAATTGTTAGGGACGCTAGTGCAAAATCAAGGTGTGGTGTTAACTCGTGAAAAATTGATCGAGAATATTCAGGGCGAAGGCATCAGTGTTGTCGGCCGTACTATTGATACCCATGTGTTTGGTTTGCGCAAAAAATTGGGCGACTGGGGCGACCGCATTGAAACTATTCGCGGCGTTGGCTATCGCGTAAAAATGGATCCTTCATGAATCAATTCATTCGCTTTCCGTGGCGACTATTTTGGAAATTCTTCTTCTATCAGGTGGTCGTGTTTAACGGACTTCACCTGGGAATCGTCATTTTATTAGATAGTCGCTATACTGTTAAAGCGTTTGTGTACAACGAGGCGCTGTTAAACTTTTTCGTATTCAGTTTGGTCGCGGCCGCTCTTATTTCCTATCGGTTTTCTCGACCGGTTCATAAGGTTATTTTAAAAGCGCTAAGAATTTCCAACAAACGCGTCTATGGAGAGATGGTTACAGCCTATGACAATGATTTGTTGGATGATGAAACTGATGAGCTGTCTGAGCTGGAAGTAGCTTTAAATAAAATCCATAAAAAGATGAAGCGTCGTAAGGCGCAATTTCTTCAAGCTCAAGAAGAATCGCAGGCTTTCATGAGCTCTGTGTCTGAAGGTCTCGTGAGCATTAGCTTGGACGAAAAGATTTTATATTTCAATTCTCAGTTTGCTGCGCAGTTTTTGAAGGCACCACAGCTGACTCAAGAGAACTTGCGACTAAAAGATGCTATTCGTTCTTCGGATGTCTTGGAAGGTTTCGAGAAAACCATTCGTTTTGGTAAAGGTCATCGTTTCACGGTCAAGTTGCCAACTTTGATTGATAATCAGCCAAGATATTTTTCCGTGTCTGTGAATCCTATTCGTAACGAAAAAACTCGTGAAGTTTATGGGATCGTCGGTATTTTCCATGACATTACCGAGCTAAAACGCGCGGAGCAGATCCGTATTGATTTTGTCGGTAACGCGTCTCACGAACTTAGAACGCCGCTGACTTCGATCAAGGGTTACGTCGATACATTGAAAGATGACATGCGCACGGGCCATATGGAACAGGCGGGAAAATTCTTGGATATCGTATCCAAAAACATCGATCGTTTGATGGATTTGGTGAACGACCTCTTGAGCCTGACTTCGTTGGAGTCGTCTAATTCTGAACTGCGTTTGGAAATGATTCATCCGTTACAAATTTCCGAGCATGTCGTTTCTGAGTTGGCGGTGATGGCGGCAGAAAAGAACATAGCGATTCGAGTTATTGGTGAGGTTCCTCCCTTTATGGCCGATGCCCGCAAGGTCGAGCAGGTTCTGCGTAACTTGGTATCGAATGCAGTGAAATACATTCCTAATGGCAAAACGGTTCAGATTCGTTGGGAAAAAGACATTAAAGATTATATCATTTTACGGGTGATTGATGACGGTCCAGGGATTCCGGCTGAGCACTTAGATCGCTTGTTTGAGCGTTTCTATCGGATTGATAAAGGCCGGGCTCGTGATGCCGGGGGAACGGGGCTGGGGCTTGCGATTGTGAAACACATTATGCAAAGCCATGGCGGGACCGTTGCTGTGAAGAGCTACCTGGATCAGGGTTGCGAGTTTATTTGTTCTTTCCCAATCAGAAAAAAATAGTCAATTTAGACCCGCTCGGCGCTTTTTGATGACGTCCGAGCAGGGGCTCTTTATAATCGTTACCTATGTTAACGACACATCCCTTCTATTTACATTTTGAAAAGGTCTATGGCGAACGATGGCCCGCTCTTTTTGCGGCCTTGCAGGAATCTGAAGTGCAAGTGGCTCGTGAAAATAAACTGGGCGAGCCAGCAACTCAGGCCTCTTGGAAATCCTTAACCGAAAAACCTGAATTGCCAGGGTGTTATTGGATTCCGGCGGGGCAGGGCAGTCATCCTGAACGCCGTGCTGATGAATTGTTAGATAGCTATGTCATGGACCCTGCCAGTGTGATGGTTGCGCGTGCTTTGGAAGTTCAAAGCGGGGATCGTGTTTTGGATATGTGCGCAGCCCCAGGTGGGAAAAGTTTGATTTTGATAGAGTCCCTAGTGGATGAGGGAGAGATCTTTTGCAATGACCTTTCACCAGAGCGTCGCGAACGCCTGAAGAAAGTTATTCAGCAGTACGTGCCTCGACAGGTGCGTGGCCGAGTGTGGGTGACGGGCAAAGACGCCGTACAATTTGGCCTTAAAGAGGCCAATAGTTTTGATCGTGTCCTGTTGGACGCTCCTTGTTCTGGGGAGCGACATATTTTAGAAAATCCGGCGGCTCAGGCTGAATGGAGCCCTCGTCGCACCGAACACTTGGCGACACGGCAGTATTCTTTATTAAGTGCAGCTTTGTTGGCGGTAAAATCGGGCGGACGGATTGTGTATTCAACGTGCTCGATCAGTCCTCAGGAAAATGACGGTGTTATCCGTAAGCTGCTTAAAAAGAAAAAGGACGGCGTGAAGTTAATAGAAGCGCCACTTGGCATTGGTGGGGAGCGCACGGAGCTTGGTGTGGCCTATATGCCGGACCGAGCAGGTTTTGGTCCTTTGTATTTTTCGGTGATCGAGAAGTCTTAGTTTGTGTCATCGCAAATGACGGATCTGAAAGTAATTTAATCTTCTATTAAGATCTAAGCTTAAGAAGGTCTTAAGGGGAGGAACTATGAGATCATTAATGGCGATTGCGGTCTTTTTATTGGCAACAACTTTGGTTATCGTGGCGCAGGCATAAAAAAAGCTCCTTTAAAGGAGCTTTTTTCATTTTAAGTAAAATTTAAATTTAGTTGTCGTCAGCTTGGCGAAATTTATGCCGACGGTATTCTTCAAGAGTCAGAAAGCCATAGGTTTTTTTGCGATAGATCTCGATAGCCTCGGCTTCAACATCTTCTAAAACTTCTTCCATGAAATCGATTGGAATATTGCCCTGGCCCATCAATTGGAGGGTATAGAGTTGAACGACTCTGTTAATAAAATCAGAGGTTTTTTCTCTCATGTTTTTGGTTTCTTGAAGCTGAATTTCTACGAGTGTCACTAAAGTATCTTTGTTCATGCGAAAACTATCGGTTTTCTAAGTTGAAACCTAAGCAAGACTCTGGAAATTTGGCCCAAAGGATGATTGAATACGTTCCATGAAAGCTATTAATCAGCAGGAACTTCAGACCTTTGTCAGCTATTTCGCTCCTCTTTTAGAGGGAGCGCAACTTCAAGAAGTTTTAGCCAGCGATCGAGGTTTGGCTCTGTCCTTCCATCGGGAAAAGCACTATTGGTTGATCCTAGACCTTGTGCCCAATACGCCCATGATCCTGCTTTTTGAAAATCATTGCCCGTTTAAAAAAGGCCCTAAGCCAAAGCCTCTAGGGCTGTTCCTGAACTCTCATGCGCGCAACTTGTATGTGGTGGACATGGTTGTGCAACGTCAGTGGGGTCGGGTTGTACAATTGGTACTAGCGAACAAAACCACTCGTTGTGAAATTGAAATCCGTCTGATTCCGAAGCAATGCAATGTCGTGGTTCGAGCTGATGGAAAGACTATTTCCTGGGAGAAAGCTTTTGAGCTTACCGAGGCGCCGATCCTTGAAAATCCCCCAGAACCGCGCAGCTTGGAGACATTGCATGAGGAGTGGCTGGCAGAACAAAAGGGCGTCAAACAAACAGCTTTAGATCCGGTTGTGCAATGGGAAAAACAACGGCAAAAAGATTTGGAAAAAAAGCGCAAAGCCCTCGATGAAATTAAAAAACAAATTGAAAGCGATAAGCATCTTTTGTGGCAAGAGGCTGGGATGCATCTGAAAAGTCATGGGACTTTTGATGTTCCTGAGCATTTGAAGGGCTTTGTGTCGACAAGCGAAAGCCTTAGTTGGAACATTGAAAATGCGTTTTCAAAAGCAAAACAACTTGTTAGTAAAAAAGACGGCGCCCGAGAACGTTTGCAAGAACTGGAAGTCGAGATTGCGAAGCTTGGAAAAGCCCAGTTCAAAGAAAAGCAAAGTAAGCCACAATTGATTGATTTGATGAGCAAAGCAGATGCTCGGGGTCGTAAATTGACTCTGGATTCGGGAGCCTTAGCCTATTGTGGAAAATCCGCAGCGGATAACTTGGCATTGCTTCGTCAGGCTAAGGCGTGGGATTTCTGGCTGCATTTGAAGGACTATCCAGGGGCGCATGCGATTATT
>JBJTMR010000148.1:0-7183 GCA_046070625.1 Bdellovibrio sp.
GTTTTGGCTGAATCAACGCCTTGGCAGCTAAAGAAAGACCCTTCGTGCCCCAGGCCGAAAGAGTAGATCTGACCATTCTTTTCCACGACATTTAAGTCGTCGCCGTTTTGATAAAAGAATTTACGCGCCATGGATTTGGCAACCAACTGCCCATCTGATTCTAAACTCGCAATCAGTGTTTCAGAGGGATTCATCTCTTGGTCCTTGGAGATCGGAAGTTCCTTTTGTCCACCCTGAGGATTCATCGCATAGTATTTCAGCTGACGACTGATGCTCCCCGTATCTGCGCCCGAGTTCTTGATAAAGATCCGACGAATTTCACCCGAAGTTGTTTTGATATCTGTGGACGTCCACTCTTCTTCTTGATGTACGACTTGGCCTAAATCTGGAGCGACTAGTTCATTTAAGGTTTCAAAGTTAAACTCTTCGCTTTTATCAAATGTTCCAACTTGGATACGCAGGCATTGACCAAGGCCTTTGATGTTTTTCTGAATAAGCTCGAAACGTTCTGGATCTTCCATTTTAGTTGGCAAAAAACCTGCGGCGTTCGCATTCATAGGACTTGCATCCCCTTCGCTTGGTGGAGGGGCCGCTGGATCACTATTCGATTTACTCTCTGATATATCAGATGGTGGCATGTTTGCCGGGAATGTTCCGTCCTGAGAATTCTTACCGAAGTAGCAATAGGACAACAACAGGATGATGACTAAAATAACAATCGAAACAATAGCAGACTTTTTATTCATACTCTTACTATCGGACGAGGTCGTTATCACGTCAATGCAATCTGAAATTTACATCGACGTGACACCTGTCATTTCTTTATTTGATAAGTCCGATTTCTCTTAAGCGTTGCATGAGGAAATCTTGCCCCGTGATATCTGGATATTTAGCTCCAGAACCCTTACAAGAAGGCAAGCAGCTCAGCATCGCATCCGGGTGCGGATGAATAAAGAATGGCATTGAATAACGGCTGCCGTTTGTCCCATCTTGAGGATTCACCACACGATGAGTTGTTGAAGGCAAAACGTCATTAGTTAAGCGAGCTAGCATATCACCAACATCGACGATCAAAGTATTTGGCTCAGATTCGATATCCAACCAAGTCCCGTCACGGTCTTTCAATTGCAAACCAGAGGCTGTCGCCGCCGGCAAAATTGTGATGAAGTTAATATCTTCGTGAGCTGCCGCACGCACACAACGCGGATCAACACCTTCCGGAATAGGTGGATAGTGCAACAAGCGCAGAATGGAATTTCCATCCTTTGTCATGCGCGCAAAGAAATCTTTGTCGACTTCAAGAGGCATCGTCAAAGCTTCCAGCATCACATCGCCCGCTTCTTCCAAAGCATTATACAAGTTTGTAAAATGTGTTTTGAATTCAGGAGTTTCCGCAGGCCAAACATTATCGGGGTAGACAGCTTTTAAAGGACTATTTTCTGGAAGCTCACGACCGACGTGCCAGAACTCTTTTAAGTCCATTACTGGAGAATCTTTAGCATGCTCTTGACCAAATGGCGTGTAACCACGTTGAAAGCCAGCTTTTGGGGAAATGTAAGATTTTTTTGTTTCTTCAGGAAGGGAATAAAACTTTTTAAGAACTTCATAGCACTTATGTAGATCATCAGCTTTCACATTATGATCTTTAAGAATAATAAATCCGTATTCTTTCAGGCCTGTGAAAAGATTGTCGATAAACTTCATCTTTTCTTCATTAGAACCTTTTGTGTAACTCGCAAGACTGAGAGTAGGCACCTTACGAAGAGTGCTGCTTTCTGAGTGAGACGCCGTTTCCGTTGTTCTCATAGATTTTCCCCTTTTTATTGAGTTCGCTATTCCTCTTGTTTTTAACAAGGCGCTCAATACAAAGGCAACAGCAACTAATTATGCGTAAAAAGAATATCGAAAACTCTGACCAGCGTGGGACTTTCAAACTGAAAGTGCACATCTCCATCAAAAAGACGGACGGCGTGTTTATTGCGATATGGAGACTCTTCGCCGCTTTCATAGCCACGATAAATCACAGGGCGAGGATCCAATTTTAAAGTTTGCTCAATAACTTCACGCAATGGTTTGTCAGGATTTCGTCCCTGCCATTGCGCTAATAATGTGAGGGCCGCCTCAGTGAACTCCACTTGGATTTCATTTTTAGACACCTCTGACGTCCAACCTGTTTTTGCATGAGGGATGGATTCAACTTCTGGCAGATAAGGTTTAATGTCCAAAATCGGAGTTCCATCAACCAAATCAGCACCGGAAACGATAATTCCATCTTTTTCAACTTTGATAAGCTCCACCAAGGACAGGCCAATAGGGTTTGGGCGATGTGGAGTGCGCGTCGCAAAAAGGCCAATGCTTTTTCCACCCATGCGAGGCGGATGAACTTTCGCGTGATAACGGGAAACCTTATTTTGGTGGAACACCCAAATCAGCCAAACATGACTGAAACCTTCCAACCCCTGAAGAGCTTCCTCGGGCTGTAACTCTGCGCGAATCTTCAAACGGGCCCATGCGTTCTTCACAAGGCCAGGCTGGCGCGGCGTTCCAAATTTATCCTTAAAACAGCTTTCAATAAAGCCAATTGGTTCCATAGGAAAGGCAGTAGCTTTTATGTCAGCTCATGGTCAACAAAAAAGCCCACGCTGCTTCCAACGTGGGCCCTAGTTATACTTAATTCAATCTGAAATGCTGACCTTTAGAAGTTTCCAGATCTTCTCATCAAACCATCACGGTTTTTGATGATGATTTCTTTGCCGTTAAGGTCGATCAGGCCTTCATTTTTGAACTCCGTCAAATGACGAGACAGGGATTCATTGATCGTGCTTGCCAGCTGCGCAAACTCATTGCGTGTCAGTTTTAAGTTCAAAGAAATGCCGTTTGGAGTTTGCACACCAAAACGATCTGCCAACAACACCAATTGGTAAGCAATACGCTCTTGCACGGAAGCCAAATAGTGCAATTGGCTTGTTGTTTCAAATGATTCCAGATCATTCACCGTTTGATTCAGCAGCAATTTTACTAATGGAGACGCCTGTGCCATGGCCACTTGAATCAACTCGCGAGGATACAGCCACAGGACAGTTGGTTTCACAGCTTTCGCATGACACTGTGAAACAGCACCTTTCACCAGGGCCTTATAGCCAAAGTATTCTCCAGGCGAAACAAGCTTTGTGACATATTCATTCGTTGTCGTACGGCCACGTGCGTGCGAGCGATTGACAACAACTTTAATACATCCAGATTGAACGTAATAGAGACCCTTGGGAGTGTCCCCTTCCTTATAAATAATCTCCTCTTCCTTAAGATGGATCACTTCATAGGGAACATTCGAAGTAGTTGGAATGTTTAAGTTTTGATTGCCCATAAAACCAAGGGAGTTTACTCCGCCGTTGAGTATTGTCTGAGATTCCATGCTCTAAATCCTCCGTGCATTCTTAGTTGGGTTGATTGTTTAGGCCATCCTAAACTGGTGTTAAACAGGAAGCCTAATTGAAATTTCGACATAACTCGATTGTAACGGCATGGATTATAGAGCTGAAATGTTTTACCCTTGACTGACAACCATCACACAACTACTTTCACCCCATCAAAATCTTAAAAAATTTGTGATATCAAACGCTTATTAATTGCGCACACGCATGAACAAGCCTGCAGATAAGAGGTTTCAAAGATGATGGCTAAAATCATTTCTACTCTATTAACTCTGTCAATCAGCACCACAGTTTTCGCAAACACATTGAAAGTCGGTCTTGTCTTAGACAAAGGCGGAAAAGACGATAAGTCTTTCAACTCTGCGGCTTACTTGGGTGCAACTAAAGCTGAAAAAGATCTTAAGATTGATCTTAAGTATGTCGAAGCGACAGACACAAACGCGATTGAAAATTTACATCGTGCTTTTGCTCGCAAAAACTTTGATCTGATTATTGGAATCGGTTTCGCACAAAAAGAAGCCGTTACAAAAGTCGCTGCACAATTCCCGAATGTAAAGTTCGCGATCGTTGATGGCGAAGTCAGCGCGTCGAACGTTCGCTCTCTGATGTTTGAAGAACACGAAGGCTCTTTCCTTGTGGGAGCCCTGGCAGCCATGGCTTCTAAAACAAACTCCGTTGGTTTCATTGGCGGCATGGACATTCCTTTGATCCGTCGCTTTGCGATGGGATACGCAGCGGGTGCTAAATACGTAAACCCAAAAATTACAGTGACAGAAAACTATGTGGGTGTAACGGGTGAAGCTTGGAACAATCCTGCCAAATCCAAAGAGCTTGCTCTTTCTCAATATGCTAAGGGTGCTGACGTGATCTTTGCTTGCGCGGGCGCGTCGACCTCTGGCGTTTTTGATGCCGCTGAAGAACAAAAGAAATTAAGCATCGGAGTTGATTCAAATCAAAACTGGATCAAACCGGGCTTTATCCTGACAAGCATGATGAAGGCCGTGGACGTCGCTGTTTACGACACAATCAAAGAGGCCCAAGCCGGGAAATTCACTTCCGGAGTAACTCACTTCGGTCTTAAAAACCAAGGTGTGAACTACACCCTAGATAAATATAACGAAAAACTGATCACCCCAGACATGAAGAAAAAAGTCGAAGAGATCAAAAAGAAAATCATCGCAGGCCAAATTCAAGTTCCTGATTATTATAAAAAGAAATAAGCGCGATGAAATCCTTTCCTGCTGTTGAATTTCGGAATATTTCAAAAGTCTTTGGCGACTGCGTAGCTAACTCAGATATCACCTTTTCCGTCGCAGCAGGAACCATTCACGGAATTGTCGGCGAAAATGGTGCCGGCAAATCTACCGCCATGAAAATGCTTTTTGGATTATATCGTCCCTCAGGGGGCGATATTTTCGTTCAAGGTCAGAAGATTGATTTCGAATCTTCGATTGATGCTATGAATGCCAAGATCGGCATGGTTCACCAACACTTCATGCTGGCGGAACCTCTGACTGCCCTTGACAATATTTTGCTGCAACAAAAGGGCTCTGCTTTTTCATTATTGCCACGTAAAGAACAGAAACAGCGCCTGGATGAAATCGCCCAACGTTATGGCTTTGATCTCGACCTCACTGCAAAAATTGAAGACCTCTCAGTCGGCGCCCAACAGCGAGTTGAAATCCTTAAGATCCTTTCGCAGCATTCGGAAATTTTGATTCTTGACGAACCCACGGCAGTTTTAACGCCTCAAGAAGTTCAAGAGCTCTTTAAAAATCTTCAGCGCCTCAAGGCTGAAGGCAAAACCATTCTTATTATCACTCATAAGCTGAAAGAAGTGATGGCCTTAACAGACGCAGTCAGCGTCTTCCGCGCGGGCCAAGTTGTTGCCAATAAAAAAACGGCGGAAACTTCGATTTCTGAATTAGCCGAACTGATGGTCGGACGCCGCTTACAAAATCCGCAAGAGCGCAGCACTCACGTAGGTGATAAGGTCGTTTTGAAAGTCGATAATCTTTCAGCGCATTTTGGTACACATAAAATTGAAAACCTGGTTTTAGATCTCAAAGAGCGAGAGATCATCGGGATTGCTGGAGTGGAAGGCAACGGACAAGATATTTTAATCCGCGCCTTGCTGGATGAGTCTGCGTTTCATAAAAAGCATTTCTCGGGCTCGATTACAATGAACGGCGATTTGGGATCTTTCCCCGAAGACCGTCTGCGTTTTGGTGTCTTACCTTCTCGTCCTGCTTACGAAAACTATCTCTTGGGTCAACAACGTCATCCTCGTTTTGCTAAAGGTCTCTTTCTGAAAATGAAAGAGGTCCTCAAACAAACGAAAGACGCGATGGAACTTTACGACGTCAGACCTCGCAATGAAAACCTTGCCTTTGAGCGTTTTTCCGGCGGCAATCAGCAAAAGTTGGTTGTGGCCAGAGCCCTGCTGCAAAATCCCAAAGTGATCGTTGCGGCCCAACCCACTCGTGGTGTTGATATTGGAGCCATTGAATTTATTCACAATCAATTGCGTAAGTCCCGTGATGAAGGTGCCGGCGTTTTATTGATTTCTTCAGAGCTTGATGAACTGATGGCTCTTTCGGATCGTATTATTGTTCTTTATAAAGGCCACTTTGTGGCAGAGTTCTCGCGCACAAGTTTTGATGAAATTTTGATTGGGGCAGCGATGGGAGGTGGCCATTGAAAAGAATTTTAGGCTTCCTTATTGGATTGATAGTTGCCCTGTCCCTGACATTGTTCGCGGGTGAAAACCCATTTCATATTTTTATGATCCTGATGCGTTCTGCCTTTGGCTCTATGTATGACTTTGGGATGACTTTGTCTTACGCCACGCCTCTGATTTTCTGTGGGCTTTCTGTCGCTGTGGGCTTTCATGCGGGTTTATTTAATATCGGAGCGGAAGGTCAGTTGGTTATGGCCACTGTAACAGCCGCAGCCGTGGGCGTCTTTTTCCCCAACATTCCGTTTCCTTTAGCGCCTGCCGTGGCTTTGGTAGCGGCTCTAAGTATGGGGGCTTTCTGGGGTTGGATCGTCGGTTGGCTTCGCGCCTATCGTGGCAGCCACGAAGTCATTATTACTATCATGATGAACTTCATCGCGGCTGGCCTAGCCAGTTGGTTTGCTTTAAAAGTCATTCCGAATCCGGGCTCCCAAAATCCAGAAACCGCTTTGGTTTCTAAAAACTATCTATTTAAAGATTACGATTTGATCGCGCGTTTGTTCCCTGACACTCCAGCAAATGCCTCGGTGGGTTTTGCGATCGTGCTGGCCGTGTTGTTGTGGGTTTTTCTTTGGAAAACCACGTGGGGTTTTGAGCTTCGCGCTGTTGGCTCTAACCCAGAAGCCGCTCACCGTGCGGGAATTTCTGAAAAGAAAGTGCAAATGTTTGCGATGGCTCTAGCCGGAGCTTGCGCGGGCTTTGTGGCCCTTTCAGAAGTCATGGGAAGCTCCGGACAATATCGTGTCGGCTTTTCTCCAGACTATGGCTTTATCGGTATCGCGGTGGCCTTACTGGCAGCTAACAACCCTTTAGGAGTTGTTATCGCTGGATTTTTAATGGGAGCCCTTCATAAAGGCGCTTCCGATTTGGATCTGGAAACGACGACGATCACGCGTGATTTTTCACGCATCATTCAGGCCTTAATTATTTTAGGCGTCGCCGCAAGCGGCTATTGGCAATGGGTTCGTTCCCGCAGAAAGAAGGGCTAAATGGACTTTGCGCTGATGCTGTTTGC
>JBJTMR010000149.1:0-7134 GCA_046070625.1 Bdellovibrio sp.
TCTGGGAAGAAGGCATAATCGAATTGAACGGGGATATAGTTTTTGCGACCTAAATGATAATCCAAGCCCAAAGAACCAATCACAGTCTGATTCGTTGTGATTTTTCCGGTATCCAGAATGTTACTGCTTTTGCTCATCGCAAATAGGAAGCCAAGACCCCCACCAGCAGAAAATTCCATAGTTTGTGTGCGATAAAATGAATAGCGCACTAAAGCCCCTAAGCCCAGATATGATAAGTTTGCTGTACAATTCGTGGAACCATTGCACGTGACCGACCCAGAGCCCGCAACGTTCAAGGTTTGATAACCACCAAAAGCTTTCACGCTGATGTTTTTATCTAGATAGGTTTGGTAGTAACCCAGTAAATCAAAACTAGTACCCGTCATCGTTACAGAGCCCGCCGTTGTTTTTGCCGTCATCGAGCTATTGACGAAACCAACGGTCATACCCCAAGAGCTGTGATTTGAACTTGCCAAAGATTTGCCATGGGAGCGGTCTGCGTTGCCACCACTTTTGCCTGCAGACGGAGTCATAGAGTAGCCAGCCGCTATATTACCTTTTACAACGTTGATGACCGCTTTGCCATTTTTGACTTGCTTCACTTCAACAAGAGCTTTCTTTTTTCCGCTAGAATCAACAGCAAAAAAACGATCACCAATCTCTGCTGGGTCGCCTTCAAGGTCCACTAATCCTTTGCCTTGTTTTACCACCGTAATTTTGGCGGCAAGAGCCGTGGATGAAATTGCTAGTGTTATCAAAGATGCAATAAGTGTTTTCATACTGTGTTTATCGGGATTTAAGAGGTATTTCTTAATGAGACTTCAATAGGAATTTGCGGAGTTCTCAAAGTGAGACGGTTTTAGGGGGGACTGCCCTGAACCTAGGCTAAATACCGTGAAAAACCTAATTTTTTAAGATATCCGTCCGATAGGTAGGGTGGGGATATGAATGAAATTAGTCTGGTTGACTGGGAGTCAATATGAGTAAGCGTAGCTTCGGGTGGGTATCACTCTTGGTTTTGCCGTTGGCTGTATTGAGTTTTCAGAACTGCAGTGATTTCACTCTGCAAAACGAAATACTCTCAGGCGCAAGTCTTATAAACTCCCAAGCAAGTTTGGATTCGCAGCTCTTATCATCTCTCATTGACCCGAATGCTTCTGGCAGTTCCTTGGTCCGTTGGTATAAGGAAGGTCAGCCAAGCTATGTGGATAAGGTCTATGCCGGTGCTGATCAACTATCTTTTGTCGTGGCGTTTGATCGCACGATGACAGGTCGTGTTTTTGCCGCAAACTCTGGATCTGATAACACTGAAGAGACTAATATCACAGTCAGTGATGGTAAAATCCGGGTGAATCGAATTTTCTCTTCTGGAAATTTAGCCTACGCGGATGTTAATTTACCTTCACTGGGTGATGTTGTGGTCGTGGCATTAGCGACCACAAGTGACCCGAGTAAGTTTTCATTGGAAGTAAATGGTGTATTACAGACTATCACCATTAACAAAACAGGATCTCCTCAGGATTTTTCATATGTCACAAAAGCTTTTGTGACTGGCAGCACGGGTGGTAAAGTCTATGAGTATGCGGTTTATATTTCCAAACTGAGCAATGCCCAATTAAACACAATGTCTCGCTATGTTGGGGGAAATGTTGGCAGCACTCAAGTGATCTTTGATCCGGCAGTTCTTGATCAAGGTTCTGACGGCGGAACGACCGTGGATAATTCTAAGTTTTTAGCAGCTAAAGCGGTCATTGATAGTAATTGTTTAAGTTGTCATGGTTCGGGATCTTCAAGTGGAGACTTCTCGAATATGACTCAAGTGAAAATGATTAACAAAGGAATGGTGGTTGCGAAAGCGCCCTTGTCGTCACCTTTGTACTATCGTTTGAAGGGCTCGCAAGGCGGCGGAAATAAAAACATGCCTCAAGGGGGCAGTTTGAGTGCCGCCCAGGTGCAAGCCGTATATGATTGGATTGCTAATATTCAGTAATAACCATTTGTTTCTTTAGGGGGAACAGGAAATGAAATTTTTCGCAGCATCATTGATTCTGACATTGGGAGTCTCATCAGCATTTGCACAGTCTGTGGTCATGGACGTCACATTGAATCCAATGGGTGATTTTAAAGCCAAAACAACTCAAGTAAAAGGTGAGGCCATCGTTAAAGGTGACGAAGTGTCGGCGCAAAATATCGTCGTAAACCTTACCAGCCTTAAAACCGGCGTAGAGCTCCGTGATAAGCACACGCAAAAACATCTAGAGACATCTAAATTCCCAGAAGCTGTTTTGGTTTCAGCAACGGGCAAAGGTGGCAAAGGTGTTGGTAAAATCAAAATCAGAGGAATTGAAAAAGAGATCTCTGGTACTTATAAAGTTGAAGGCAAAGTTTTGAAAGCTGATTTCGCAGTGAAAATGAGCGATTTCGGAATTCAAGATATCAACTACATGGGTGTAGGTGTTGAAGACACTGTCACACTTCATGTGGCAGTGCCCGTAAAATAATCTATCCGACTATTTAAATCGGTAGTTGATACCGATTTTCCAAAGGGTGGCTCCCGCTTCCAAGGGAGCTATCCCCTGATAAAAATCCCACTGGTTCAAAAGCTTAATATTTAAATCCGCAATGATCGTCGTGTTCAAGCGACGACCGCTTTCTACATTGGTTGTCGCATCATCCGGCCACGTAATATTGCGGGAATAAACAAATGCAGACCCACCAATATTTACTCTATTGGTCAAACGCCAGAATAAGCGGGGAGTGATTCCCATAATGGAAAACGCTTGCTTACTTTGGCTATAAGAAATCGTGGTCGCCGCATCATCGCCACCGCCAGAGGCGCGGCCTACTCCAAACAACACTCCAAAATTCCAACCCCAGCGCAAGTAAGTTGTCTCTTTCGACAAACCCAAGGCCAGGCCGTTGTAGTTCGCAGGGAAGTAAGATGTTTTTCCGGCTTTTATAACGGTTAATTGCTCGTTCCACTGAAGACTTGAAAGTCCCGCCGTCCATTGAGAAACAGAAGTAATCTTTTTGCGCGGATGAGGTTTAGAGGCTGTAACTGTGGTATTTGCTGTTTCCTCTGAAGTTGGCGGTGTGACCACTGTCGTGTGCACGGCTTTTATGGATTCGGGGCTCGCCGCCGGATGTTGTGTTGGCGCTTCTGCAGGCAGTGCCGTGGTGCCAGGTGCTGAGGTTGCCGGAGGCGTCGATGGTGGTGCTAATTCCATGGGAATGAAATCAATCGGCGTATCCGCTGCCAGAGTGTCGTTTTCAGATCCTGTAGGAAGTTCTTGGACTTGAGCCTGAGCTAAGCCCGTAGTCAGAAGAAGGCTTATCAAAATGCAAAGTTTAAATTTATTCATACAAGCCTTCTTTTAGTAAGATACGTGAACCTGAGATTGAATTGTCCAACCATCAGCCGTTCCAGATTCATCAGCATAGGTTTTTGTATTCGTAACCCCTGCGCGAATCTCGGTTCGTGGCAAAGGGAACGCCATCAAAGCCAAGGTCCATTTCATAACCTCTGGGGAGGCATATTTGATATCTGACTTAGAGTGCTCTAGCCCCGTCAAAAGGTTGTAACCACGATCGAGGGCAATCAAGGACTCCACCCAGGCATACGTTCCCAAGGTGGGATCTGAGCTCGAGCTAACGACAGTTTTTTCTTTTAGACCGAATTCACCCATAATTGCAGAGCCTTTGGAAAGACCGATACGCGTTGTGAATGCGGCAAGTTTCCATTTCTCACTTGCAGATTCTGATGTCAGGAAGGATCCGCCCACTTTGAATTTTTCAAAAACTTGGTACTCTCCGGCAATGGCGACACCTTTTTGTTTTACATCTTCATTTTCATAAATATTTCCAAAGAACGGATTCACTGCGATATCCCAATCCGGATAAGTAAAATGCGCAACCAGTCCCAGAGATTGAGAATACTGCCCTAAAAGGATTGGCGATCTGTTCGAAGCCGTATGGTCGACATTGCGAATTCCATAAGTTTTATCCAACTGACCCGCATAGACCCAGAAGTTATTGCTTTGCTTCCAACGGAGGTAGAATTCCTTTTGGTACCAACCCCATTTATCGACCTGCGAATAGGGGGGATAGGCATCAGCATAGGTCGTCGTGGTAATCAAAGCGAATGTCTGTTTTTTATCAAACAAGAAATTCAAATTGATATCGTTTTGCATATTGAGCCACTGATCGATTTTCCCAGAGCCGCCTGGATTTTTTTCTACCCAGAGTCCACGATATTTAAGTCCCGGACGGAACCACCAAGGCAATTGCTTGCCCCAGCCAAAACCGGAAATCGCGGCGATGTCTTCTTCTTCCATTTGTTTTGGGAAAACGTGGCGGGCAGAAATTTCTGACGCAAATAAAGCGCGCCCGTAATCATTCAGAGCGCCTCCACCGGAACCACTGTAGTGGCAGGTGATGCAGGATGAATACCCATAACCGATAAAGTCTGGGTAAGCCATGACTCGTTTTGAAATCAACAAAGCGCCGAAAATGAGGGAAATTTTTAAAATATGTTTCACAATGAGCCAATTCTATTGTTGTGAGATCAAGAAGCAATAAAAAATTGTATAGCCGCGAGGCCTTATCCGATAAGTTATCTATGGAAAACACTACCGTTGGATTAGTTCGCCCTACAGCAGTACAGCTTGCAGCAGCAGTTTTAATCTCCATCCCCTTGATGGACATTTTGTCAGGTCAGCGTTCAGGGGTTTTTATGTACGGAATCTTAAGTTGGATTCTGGTATGTGGGGCCGGAGTCAGCTTGATGATCCGCCATAAATCCTCTTGGATCGCGGGCACAGTTTTATGTGCGGCCTTTGTTGGGATCAATCTTTACGAGGTGGTATTTCAGGACACGTCAGGAGTGGATCCCTGGTTGACAACGTTTAAGCTGATGAATTGTCTGCTTGTGGCTTTCATTGTTACCACGGTCTTTTATTTCTTTAGATATCCTTATTTGGATCGTCGCCAAAACTGGTTTGCCCCGACAGGGGAACGGTTTAAGGTAGAAATGTCCGTAGTTGTTAATGGAGACACACGCCTAAAAACCGTGGACTTGTCTTATACGGGTGCTCGCATTGCCGTGGACGCAGCAGCGTCATTTCAACCAGAGCAGCGCATTTCTGTGCAATTGACAGATATCAATGATGTCGTTTGTCAGGCCAAAGTTGTGGCCATTCATGATGGCTGGATACGCGTCCATTTCGAGGATGTCTCTGCAAGTGAAAAAGAGCTGATTCGTCAGTGGCTTTTAAGTCAAAATTTGCAAAAAGCCTAAGCTTTCCCTTCCGTGAAGCCTCTTTTTAGTGCATAAAGGGGCTTTTCCGACCCTGCCCCAAACTTAAGGTAAATACACTCATGGCAAAAACAGCAAAGAAAACGACTTCAAAAAAAGCCGTAGCTAAAAAGTCGAAAAACTCTGAAGAACAAATTCTTAGTGTCAGAGATATTCTAGATAATGTGCGCCCAACGCCCATGATCCAGAACGGACTTTCCAATGAAGAAAAGATCGAAAAGATCACGGAAAAGTTCACCGAAATTCTAGAAACTTTGGGCCTAGATCTTACGGATGACTCTTTGGCAGAAACGCCGAAGCGCGTGGCAAAAATGTACGTGAACGAGGTTTTCGGAGGCCTTGATCCCCATAAGTTCCCGAAAATGACGGTCATTGATAATAAAATGAACTACGACCAAATGATCGTGGTTCAATCCATTGAATGCTTGTCGTTCTGTGAACATCACTTGTTGCCAATCGATGGCTTGGCCACCGTTGCATATATTCCAAATAAAAAAGTAATTGGTCTTTCCAAAATCAATCGTATCGTTCAATACTTCTCAAGACGCCCGCAGGTCCAAGAACGTTTAACAAAGCAAATCGCAGACTGTCTTCAGTATGTGCTTGATACCGAGCATGTGGCAGTTCACATCAACGCTAAACACTATTGCGTGATGATGAGAGGCATTGAAGACACTCACAGCACGACGGCGACTTCGGATATCCGTGGGCACTTCAAAACTCTTCCCGAAACAAGAGAAGAATTCTTGCATCACTGTCGGATTAAGTAGTTTCTTGCTCCGTTCCTTCGAGAAGTGGGCTGTGGGGAATTCCTCTGCAGCTCTTCTCTTCGGACAGTCCTCGCTCTTGTTGTTGCTGGGGCTTCGTTTTATTCTTCTGGTTCGATCTCTTTTTTTCTAATCTCTCTATTTGGCTTTGCTGCGGAACTTGATAAGAGCTGCAGAGGAATTCCCCACAGCCCACTTCTCGAAAAAACGGGCAGCGTTCCCGTCGCCTGCCGAAGGACTGGAATTCAACGCAGCCGTCAGGCTGCTCCTTCGGAGGCGCTGCTTTTGGGGATGGGGAGTTGAGTGGGCGCACAAGTCGTCGTGCCACTTCAAGAACGTCGTTGTATGCTTTTAAGTTGGTCGTCTGTGTATCTTGGGACTTTGTTTTCCAATTCGGATAAGGGCTTATCAAGCTATTGATTCGCGCTTTACCTAGAGCTTCTCAATTTTGCCAAACGGCTTTTCTGTATCATTCCACGGAATCGCGCGGTCTTCCTCCTTTTAGGGGGTTGTAGGCCATCACGCGTTCGAGTTCCGCAGTTAAAATAAATATGGAGACAAGGAAAGAAGAAGCCGAACCCAAAAGCTCAAGATAAACCCGAGAAAACAAGAGCGAGGACTGTCTGAGAAAAGCGGGATGGCCTACGACCCCTTAAAAGGAGGAAGGCCACCCAGACCGAACTATCCAAGAGCCGATTGCAAAAGCTCTCGAGAATTCTTAGACAAAGAAGGCACATCAACAATACGCTTGATCTGCGCCATAGCCGCATCTTTTAATTGCGGTTCCAATTTCTTAACGAAATTAAAAGCAGCACAAAGTCTTGCGGCTACTTGCGGATTTTTTGGATCAATCTCGATGATTTTATCAGCATAGAACTCATAAGCTTTCACATCATTGAAGCGAACCAAGTTAGCAGAGAAGGCTCTGAGCAACGAATAAACGTTGTTGGGATTGTTGATGTTGAACGTTGGATGTTTCGTCAATGATTTGACTTGCTCTAACGTGTCTTTGCGGTGGGACGTCGCTTGGGCTGTGAACCACTTGTTAATTAC
>JBJTMR010000150.1:0-16345 GCA_046070625.1 Bdellovibrio sp.
TTGTGTCTGAGTTTTCTTATGTGGTTTCGCGTGGTTGGATTGAGGTTGTTGTTGGGTCTATGTTTTCTGGGAAGACAGAGGAATTGATTCGTCGACTTCGTCGGGCGGAATTTGCTCGGATGAAGATTCAAGTTTTTAAGCCGGTCATTGATAAACGTTATAATGAGATGGCGGTGACGTCTCATGATTTGACGACGATTGATTCTTTGCCGATTCAAGATGCGGAACAAATTTGGGAACACCTTGCGCCTGACACGAAAGTTGTCGGGATTGATGAAGGACAGTTTTTTTCTGCGAACTTAGTTCAGGTTGCGCAGGATTTGGCGGACCGTGGATTGCGCGTGATCATCGCCGGGCTGGATACTGATTGGCAGGGGAAGCCGTTTGAACCAATGCCCACTTTGATGGCAATTGCTGAAAATGTTACTAAACAACATGCCGTCTGTGTTGTCTGCGGAGCACCGGCTTGTCGTACGCAAAGAACTGCGGGCGGAGACAGTCAAGTTGCTGTGGGAACCCATGATGCTTATGAAGCTCGTTGTCGGGCTCACTTTAAACCAGTGGTCGATGCGCCCACGATGGATTGGAAATTGAAACGGGAAATGGACCTGGCTTAGTCTTAGGTTTCGATTGCCGGTAGGGGCTTTTCTATATATGAAGGGCCCATGAAAACACTATCAGTCCTATTTGCGATTTTCCTGCCGCTGTCCTCTCAAGCCGTGACTTGGAAGGTTGTAGGCCCGTGTTCTGAAACACCTTGGTTCCAAGGGAGCTATGAAGCGGATCTGCAAAAATCTTTGGGTGACAATACTATTGATATTTTAAATCTTAATAAGATTCCTTACCTTGGGGTCGCTGGCGGGATTAACTCTATCAACAACTCACCCATCGGCTTGGATGCGATGGAAATTGTTTCTGACATAGAAATGCGTGCCTATGGCTGGTGTGTTTCTGTGAACGGTAAAGTAATTAAGGACTTCCCAAGCAATGTATCTCTCGCATCTCAAAACGACGAGATCGTATGGTATTACGGCTATGCTCGAAATTTGGAAAATCAATGGCTGGGCATGTGTTATCACGCCAATAAAATTAAAGCCGACCAATTTTGCAAAAAATAAAAATAAAAAGCCGAACTTCATGAGTTCGGCTTTTTTATTTTAAATAGCTGTTTCTGCGACCGTACGAGGTTATTGCCAGCTGGTGAGTGCCGCTCGGGCAAGGTCGATTTGTTTCTTCTTACGAATTTCTTTGTCGCGTTCTTTAACCTCTAAAGGTGGCAACAATGCAAAGTTAATATTCGTGGGTTGGAAATGCTCTGCACGGGTTTCATCCGTGATCGCTTCTAACAAAGATCCCATCGCAGAAGCTCTTGGTGGGGGACTGAATGGTTTGTCTTTTAATTTTTGATCCAAGAATTTCGCTACTAATAAACCCACGCAAGTAGATTCGAAATAGCCTTCCACTCCGGTGATTTGACCGGCAAAAAACAACCAAGGGTCATTCTTGCTAGAAAGATCTTTGTTCAAGCGCTTCGGAGAATTGATGAAAAGGTTTCTGTGAATAGAACCCAACTTCAAGAACTCTGCATTTTCAAGACCGGGAATCATTCGGAAGACGCGCACTTGTTCGCTGTAGGCCATGCGAGTTTGGAATCCGACCATGTTATAAGCCGTCGCCTCTTTATTGTCTTGGCGAAGTTGAACAACGGCCCATGGATAGCGACCGGTGCGAGGGTCGTCTAAACCAATAGGTTTCATCGGGCCAAAGCGCAAAGTTTGTGGACCACGGTCGACCATCACTTCAATGGGCATACAGCCTTCAAAGAACTCTGTTTTCTCGAAATCTTTTGGTTCGATTTTGCGAGCGTTCTGAACTTCCTCGATAAAGCGGTTGTATTCCTCTTTATTCATAGGGCAGTTGTAATAGTCATTTGTCCCTTTGCCCCAGCGATCGGCTTTCCAGGCAATTTCGGTATTGATGGATTCGGCGTCGATGATCGGGGCAATGGCATCAAAGAAATACAAGAACTCATCACCGAAATGTTTGCGCATGTCTTCGGCCAATCCATCGTGAGTCAGGGGGCCTGTAGCAATTACGGCCGGGCGAGGTAAATCGCTCAGAGATGTTACGACATCATTGCGGATTTCGATGCGGGGATGATTCTTGATCTTATCGGTGACTAATTGAGAAAATACTTCGCGATCCATGCCCAGAGCTTGGCCTGCAGGAACGGCTGATTCATGGGCGATGCTTAGAATGTGGGATCCAAGCTGTTGGGCCTCCCATTTGAGTTGCCCTGGTGCAGAAACTTCGTTCATGGTCCCAAAAGAATTAGAGCAGACTAATTCCGCAAATTTGTGAGTTTTATGGGCCGGAGTCATGGTTTTATCGCGCATTTCGAAAAGAACGACCTGATAACCCATGTCAGCAAGCTGTAATGCACACTCAGAACCCGCGAGCCCTGCGCCAACGACGGTAATTTTTTGATTTTGTGTGAAATTGGTCATCTTTTTCCGATTCCTTTGTTAACGTACGGGCACGTATGAACAGTAATGGTTTTAAACCTAAAAAAGGCAAACTCACTCTAGGATCCGAAGTCCTACAGAGACTTTTTGAAAATGGCAAGTCGCCATTGTCAGAACAGTTCATGCGTTGGAAATTATGGGCAAAATGGGAAGAAGTCGTCGGACCTACCATTGCAAAAAATGCAGAACCCGTGGGTTTCCAACGAGGTGTTTTGTTTGTTTGGGTTCGTAACTCGGCGTGGATGCAACAGATGATTTTTTTGAAAGATCAGATTCGCGACACCATCAATCAGAAATTTGAGAATAACTTCGTTAAGCACATCAAATTTACCCTA
The DNA here is from genome assembly GCA_046070625.1 of Bdellovibrio sp. Taxonomy (GTDB): domain Bacteria; phylum Bdellovibrionota; class Bdellovibrionia; order Bdellovibrionales; family Bdellovibrionaceae; genus Bdellovibrio. The sequence continues at coordinate 2,861 of JBJTMR010000150.1, forward strand.
GATCGCAGAGACGTGCCTCATGATGATCAAGAGGGTTTCCGGGATATGATTCAGAAGATCGCTCCCGGAAATGATGAAGACTAGTTGCCCTGCTGAAGAGCTAAAACCGTTTTTTCAATCCAAGGTTTGAATTTCAATAGATTGACGTAGACACCCTTGAAGTTACAAGTGTGTTGCGCTTCAGCGCCTTCAACTGGCATGTACATAGTTTTTGCCGCAACTCCGATGGCGTACATTTTTCCGTCAAATTCTACCAGGCCGGGGCCACCAGAATCTCCTTGGCAAATACCTGTGCCGTCAGTTTGATCTACGATGAAGTAATTTGAATCGATCGAATATTGTTCAACTTTGGCTTTCACAGATCGCAAAGTGCCAGTGCCTTTGAAGGGTTTCACATCGACGTTGTAACCGTAGCCCGCAGCAATGATTCCCGTTTTTTGCAAATCAATATCTGAAGTCGCATCTGGCAAAGTGATAGTTTGCACAAAACCAGGTAAGCTCGTTTTTAACGTGAGGATGGCCAGATCGGCGGTTTTGTCTGTTTGATAATCTTCAATGATAGTCGCGCTTTTCACCTCAATCGACATTGCTGTGCCATCCGCATCGACGAATTCAATGGTGCTGGCCATGTTTTCTCGGACACAGTGGGCAGCTGTTAATACCAAATTTCTTGTTAATGCCGCTGCCGAACATTGAGCCATGCGCACACCTTCGTCATAGAAGTCGCCTTCACCCATAGACTCATCAATCATTGTTCGATGAGACAGCACAATGCGTGCAACCGGAGATGCGGTATCCACATCCGATCCTCCAACGATTGTTTTCAGAGACTGATTTGACTTTGCAGCTGGTGCTGAAGTTGCTGTTGTCATATCGTTGGCGCCCTGGCAGGCAGCTAAGAAAATAAATGGAAGAACTAAAAGTTTCTTCATGGAATATTCTCCTTGTACGTTTGTAGCTCGGATAAAAATAACGTCCAAATGTCAGCGGGGATGCTGTCATGATCTTGGGTTAAAAAGTCTTCAACTTTGTCGAACATCATAAAGAACACAACCGCGATAGCCACGCGAGTATAGTAGCGGTTCGCAAGGCTATAGCCGCGAATGACCTCTTGTTTGAAGCCGTAGCGATTTGAAATTTCCAGGCCTTCTTTAGACTCAAGGCCTTTCAAAAGCAGGGTGTTCAGATCATGCGGTTTCAATTGTAAAAAAACTTCTGGCAAAAAAATTGGAGCATTTCCGCGAGCAAGGCCTAAGGTGGCTCCAATCGCAGAGAAAAGATTAAAAGACTTAGAACGGTTGATAACCCAGAGTTTTGTCATCAACGAAGAGGAATCTATTAGCATTCCATTTTCTCTAAAGAACGTTTCCAGTCCTCGACGGGTGACCGTTTCACTGACCTGACGAAACAGAATGGCTTTGGTGCGTTCTCCGGCTGTCATCTGCAGGTAATGGGACACTTGGTATTGTTGTCCTTCATATTTATTGAACATGTTGTGCACTAATTTTGTGAGGTCATTTGGGGAAAGCTTGTGAGTCCCTTTTTCTAAGAGCTTTTGAATAACCGCTTTGTCGATGGCTTCGTTATAATAGGTGGACTCAGGCGCAAACACATCCTGGCACGCGAACTGAGCCATAGAATTCAGTGGCAGAAGGGCTGCCATTGAAATCAAGAGAATGTGTTTATAGAATGCCGCCATGCTTTTTAAACTCCCATATTCACGAGGGTGTCTAAAACCGAGACAGGGTGACAAAGCTGGGCGTCAGAGTCGAGGTAGGCTGTCATTGGTTCATCCTCATGCAATAAATGAAATCCGTAGGACTTAATTGCAAGAGGAGGACCCAATTTAAGGGGAAAATAAGAGCTATTCGTCTTCTTTTTCGATAGATGTGCGAAGAAGACTTTTTACGTGATTTTTACGTTGGGTTCCACCCAGAAGCCCCTTGAGCTGGTTGTGGATGCTTGGATCGTTAATAAGAGCACCCAGGGTTCCTTCGCCACGATCAATTTTAGAGATAATAGCATCGAGTTTATCAATGGTATGGCGAAGCTTTTCGCCGGAGTTGCCATCGGCCAAATGCGACGTCATTTTTTGTGCGTTTTGGCTGGCTTGTCCAAGACTGACAGAAGCTGTTTCAAAACCCGTCATAATCTTGTGCAAACGATTGCCGTCGTTAATCGTGCGAGCCATTTTGTAAAGCTCATCAATGGTGTCGAAAAGCTTGCCTGTTTCTTTTCCGCGCTCAGAAATAATTCCTAAAAGATCCGTTGCTTTTGCGATTTCTAAGACGGTGCCATCTTTGACGGCCGGGCTTCTTGGATCCCCTGGGATGATGAAAATGAACTTGTCACCCAAGGCACCTTGAGTGCGGATTTCAACTTGGGATCCTTCGCGGATACGTTCCAAATATTTTTCATCTACACGTAATGTGACGTCCAAAAAATTTTGCTCTGGCAAAAATGTGATTTTTTCGACGTTGCCCACAGTGATCCCTGAAAGAGATACGACCGAACCTTCCGCTAATCCGGTTACTTGTTCAAAGTGAGCATGCAAACGCGCATAGGATTTGAAAAAGGACTTATCAGCACCAATAAAGAAGATTGATCCCAGAATAAAAACAATTCCGAGGGAAAGGAAGATGCCGACTTTTAGTTGTGTGCTGGTGTTGGATTCCATTATGCACTTTCTCCGTTGATAAATTCTGTCATTGCGCCGTTCGGTTCCTGTTTAAGTTTGTCGATGGTGTACTGCTCTCCGATACGGCCGTTTTGGAGCAAGGCGACCTTATCACACACGGCATAGACCGTGGGCATATCATGAGTGACTAGGATGGAAGTCACTCCTTTGGCTTTTAATCTTAAAATAGATTCTTGAATTTTTTTGGTGTTGTATGGATCCAAGCCCGCCGTGGGTTCGTCATACAAAACAACCTCAGGATGCATCATCATCGCACGGGCCAGGCCCACGCGTTTCTGCATTCCTCCGGAAAGATTGCCCGGATAAAGTTTATCCGTGCCTTCTGCCAAACCGAACTCTTCTAGTTGGGCGTTGATTTGGTCGGCAATTTCTTTTTCTGACAAGTTGAAATGCTCTCTTAAAGGATAAGCAAGATTTTCATACACGGTCATCGAGTCAAACAAAGCGCCACCTTGGAAGGCATAGGCAACCTTCTTGCGGATGTCGATCAATTGATTTTCCTTCAGAGGCCCGATGTCGACGCCATCAACAATGACTTTGCCTTGATCTGGTCTTTCAAGACCTACGAGTGTGCGCAATAAAACGGATTTACCCGTTCCCGAGCCGCCAATCAGCCCTAGGCATTCGCCTTTGCGAACATAAAAGCTGACGCCGCTGTGAACTTTTCTATCGCCGAACGATTTATGGAAATCGATCACTTCGATATAGCTTTGTGGTTTTTGTTCACTCATAGAATCTTCTCCACAATCCAGAAAAGCTTCGACAGAAAGAAATCGCCGATTAAAATTAAAATGGAAGCCACCACCACGGCTTTGGTTGTGGCGATACCGACCTCTTTAGTCCCGTTCTTAACGTTCAAACCAAAGTAGCAAGCGGGAATAGAAATAAACAAGGCAAAGAAGAACGTTTTACCGAAGCCAGAAAGATAGTCTGAAATGCTGGAAGTGCTTAGAACTTTCAACAGGTAAAAACTAGGATCCAAATTCAATTCCACTGCGCCGACAATCAAACCACCGGCATTTGCGACGACATTAGTGACCGCGCAAAGGATTGGTAAAGCAATTAAACAAGCTAGGACCCGAGGAATCACAATTTTGCGGATCGGGGAGGTTCCCAGAGCGCGGATCGCATCCACTTGTTGAGTCACGACCATACTGCCGATCTCACTTGCGATACCCGCGCCCACACGAGCCGCTAGCATAAGGCTTGTGAACATCGGACCCATTTCACGTAAGATCGTCACCGCCAGTAGTTTTGGCACGTACATTTTGCCGCCAAATTTTTCGAGACCCAGACCAAATTGCAAGGACATCACCATTCCAATGGAAACGGCAGTCACAATAATCAAGGGCGCAGAGCGCGCTCCGACTTGAAAGATTTGTTCAATGACCAGACGCCAATAAACTCGGCTCGAGACGAGTTCGCGAAAGATCTCTCGAGTCAACAGACCGATCCCCCCAATGAAATGCAGGATTTCGATCGTGAAGTTTGTCAGGGGCATCATGAGTTGCAGCATTTAGGGCGCCTTAAAGCTTTGTTTGAACTTTTCAAAATCGGATTGCTCTAAGTTGAACTGCTTTTCTAGGCCGCCATAGCTGAGAGTGTAGTTACACCCATTTTTTTTGAAAATAAGCAACGACATCGCTACGGGCACTCCGTCCACGGTTCCAGTCGTGATGGATTGACGCGCTTCACGACCATTGAAGGACGTGGTTTCGGACTTAAGAACTTCAAGCTTGCTGATCGCGCTTAAAGATTCGGTTTCGATAGTTTGCAAACTTGGATCGGCGCTGCTGCCGCACTCAGAAAGATAGGAAATGGTGTTGCCTGTCTTTTTGCTCTGCCAAGTTTTATCGGCGTTTTTTGGCTTGATTTCGCCGAACGCTCCGCCGGGTGCACTATAGATCACGTCAATGGCCGACGTGATCTTGCCGTTAGGAAGCTCAACTGAAACGCAGCTGCTAAGAAGTAAACTCAGGATGAAGTATTTTAAGTGGTTTCTCATAACGCCTATCTATCGGAATTATCAGAGACATAGTTCAGTCTCTCTGACGAATCAAGACCAAAGTCTCTGTCATCAGATTGTCAGGCCTGACAATTATTCTATGAAACTTTTTGCCCATCTTGAACATATTTGCCAATAGACCTTAGAAAGCCTGGCACCGTATGTGCAATCGCACATTGATGTTGAAGAAGGGGTTCTAGGAGTGAACACTTTGCGAAATGTTATATTGGCAGGATGCCTGATCTTTGGTCTAGCTTTACAAGCTTTGGCTGCGGGTAAAGTACATGGTGTGATCAATTTTCAAGCTGACACAGTTCACCTTGAACTGACGGGTCAGCAAAATTGGGATTACGACGTTAAACGTCTGGATCAAAAAGGCCAAACCATTGTGCAAATGACCGTCCCTAGTTTGGATGACGCTACTGCGAAGCAAGTATCTGCATTTAAAAGTGAAATGGTGACCAAGGTTTCAGTTGATAATAACGGTCCTGATGGAAAATCCATTGTGTCCTTTACTTTGTCTGGTGAAGACGTTGATTCTTTTGACTATCTGACGGATCAACCATCGCGTTTGATTGTGGATTTCTATATGAACCCGGGCGCAAATAAGGCGGCCTTAAAAAAAGCGGCAAAAACAGAAACTACAAAAACAACAAGCACCCCTAAAGATTCGAAACCAGTTGCGAAAAGCAAAACTGATACAAGCAGAAAGCCTGCCACAGCGGATGCATTGAGCATCGCAAATAACGGCGTGTCCGTGGCTCAAAATGATGACGGCGTTCGTGCCGGAATCTTTGATGGTGGCGATCCAAACTATGAACGTTTTTCGATTAAACCATACGATATCAAAGAAGAAGCAATCATTCGTTCTAAGGATAACTACTATATTGCCTTTCCGATGTTGGAAACTCCTGTTGAACAGTGGGAAAAGTTAAAGATCACTCCAACTATTTATGAGATCAATCCAAAACCGACAGACGAAAATAAACAGGCGCGTTTGCTTTTAACTCTATTTGAAAAGCAAAGATACGCAGTTTACTTAAAGACCCAGGAATGGTTTAAAGAAAAATATCCTAAGTCAGAGTACAGCGAAATTATTGATTTCATGACCGCTGATGTTCATTTGGCTTTGTGGGAAGAACAAAATCGTCAGCAAAATTTCGATGAAGCAATTCAGAAATACAAAGAAGCGATTGCGAAGTATCCGCAGTCTCCTTTGGCGGAGCGGACTTCGTTAAAAATTGGTTATTTGACTTTAGATCGTGGTGATAACTTAAACGCTCTTCGTGCGTTTAAAGAACACATCGATAATAAGAACTTTCCGAAAGATGCGATTTCTAAAGACCTTGCTCGGATGGGTATGGGCTTAGCTTTCATGCGTCTGAATAAATGGGAAGATGCAGTTGCTCAGTTTGAAGATGTGGAAAAAAACACAAAAAATCATGACCTTAAAGTGGAAGCTTCCTATCGTCGTGGAGATGTGTGGGTCCGGGCTCGCAACTATGCAAAAGCTGTTGATGAATATCAAAAGTCTTTGAAAAAATATCCAGAAGGTCAAAACTTCTTCCCGAATGCTTATTATAATCAGGCAGAGTCTATGTTTGGGATGCAAAAGTATCCACAGAGTTTGGATTTGTATCGCGAATTCGTAAAAAAGTTTCCCTCCAGCGATCATGCCCCTTATGCGATGACTCGTTTGGGTGAATTGCTGGATATCTTAGGTGCTGATAAATCCCGAGTGATGGGTGCATACCTTGAAACCTATTTCCGTTACGGTGAAACACCAAGAGCGGTTATTGCGCGCCTGCGTTTATTGAGTGCCCGTATGAAGGGGATGAAACCAAAAGAAACAGCGAATGCTGTTCAAGAAATTATGGCATTGGCAAAAAAAGTCGACTTCCCTCAGATGGAGCAATTTGCTGCAGTGATGGTAGCTGATGGTTATACTCAGCGTGGTGAGTTTGATAAGTCAGTTGATCTACTTGCAAAGTATTACCGTGAACATCCTACGAATGCAGATGCATCTTTGTTGACGGGCCGTATTGTTTCAAACATCAATAACAAACTTCAGTCGCAAGTGAATTCGGGTGACTTCATTGGAGCGTTGAAAACGCACAATCAGTACTCTGATTCCTGGTTGAAAAATTCTAAGCGTTTGGATACGAAGTTCAATGTAGGTCGGGCTTTTGAAATGGCTGGCGTACCAATGGAATCAGAAAAATATTATAAAGACGTTTTGAATCGCACTTATGCAATTCGTGGAACTGCGGAAGCTAAAGAAATTAGTGTGAAGGAACAAGTACCTTCTGAAGATGAGTTAAATCTTCGCTTGTCGGCAGTTTCAACGGGCGAACAAAAATACAACCAAGCCTATGACTATCTAAAGAATATTAAGAATCCAGAGAAGCTTTCTGAAGGTGAGCAAATCGAACGAGTCAATATTGCGGTGAAGCTTTTGGAAAGACGTGGTGATACGGATTCAGCTATTCGCTATTTGGGTGAATTGTTACGTACCTGGAAGGGTCAACCAGAGTTGGTGGCAGAGCCCTATCTGAAGTTGGCAGAATTGCAATTGAAACAGGGTAAGAAAGATGATGCCGTTCAAGCTCTGAGTATGATCGATAAGCTGATGACTGATTCCACAAAGGTAGCTCCAGCAGTTCATGCGAAGGCACTTGAGATGATGGGCGATGTTTATCTTGAGACAAATCAAAAAGACAAAGCTATTTCTGCTTATACTGATTTGCTAGACAAGTACGAGGCTTCTCGTCCGTTATCTTCGATTCGCTATAAGCTAGGGCAGATCTATTTCAAGCGCGGCGACATTCAACAAGCGGCGGAAGCTTGGAATGACTTTAAAGGCACTAAAAGTGGATTTTGGAAAAATCTTGCTCAAGAGCAGTTGAAGAACTCTGAATGGCGCGAAGGTTATAAGAAATATATTAAAAGAATTCCAGCAATGGCTGATAAAGAAAGCAAGTAGGGGTAGGGGACAGGATGTCGTACTTTGATTTTGATGCTTTACGTATTGATGACAGAAAGATAAATGAAGCAAAGCAGTTGGGTCTTCAGTTAGCTCCAACTCAGGCGAGTCTTTTGGTTGTTGGTGAAGCTGGTGTTGGTAAAACAAGCTTGGCTAGATATATTTATTCAAAAAGTCGCTCTGCAAAGCTCTGTGTTTTGGAGTGCAAAAACCCATACGGATTTGATTTTTCTAAAATTGACGGTGGCACCTTGTTGGTTGAAGACCTTGACTGCGCAAATGCTACGATTCAAGCAGAACTGATGAAGTTGGCAGAAAGAACTGATGGAACACGCCCACGTTTCATTTCCACATCTCGCCGAGATCTGCGCGCGATGGTTAAACAAGAGCAGTTCAGACAAGATTTGTTTTATAAGATTGCCGTGATTCATTTGGAGCTTTCACGTTTGGGAGATCGCAGTGGCGATTTTCAAAATATCGTGAGCTTTGTTTTAGAAGTTTCCCAGATTATGCATGGCCGCTCTGGTATGTACTTTACGGCTGATGCTTACGAGCGTTTGGCTTCTTGGAACTGGCCGGGCAATATTCGCGAACTTGAAAATGTAGTGGAAAGAGCGGTGGTTCTGGCTAAAGGTCCAGCTATTGCATTAGAAGCTGTGCATTTTGAAGCTGTCGCGGAAGATGCCGCAGCAGATTTTGCCCCTGGAATGTCCCTTTCCGAGGTGGAAAAGCGTCTTATCCTGCAGACCCTTGAGTTGACGGCGCAAAACCGTACTCGCGCAGCACAAATGCTGGGAATCAGTATTAGAACTTTGAGAAATAAACTTAACGAATACAAGGAAGAAGGTGTCGTATGAGTGATATTTTCGATAAGACAACGAATGCCTTAGCGTCATCCATGCGCATGAGGCAACTTCGCAGTAACATCACGTCCTCTAATATCGCGAACGCAGAAACTCCGGGTTATCACGCTAAGAAAATGGATTTCGAAGAGGCGTTGTCGCGTTCTTTAGATATGGATGGCGCGAACGCCCTCAGCACAAGCAGTGGGGATCACTTTGCACTTGGTGGTGTTTCCGTTGCAAAAACTCGCCCCGATATCTATGAGAATCCAGAGGGTGCAGTGAATAATGACGGCAACACCGTGGACCTAGAAAAAGAAATGTCAGCATTGTCAGAGAACGCCATCATGTATAAAACGGCGCTTCAACTGATCAATAAGAAAATGGCAGCTCTGAAATACGCTGCTGGAGATGGCCGGTAGATACAGTGCTGTAGCGCCGAGAGCGCGAAAGCTGGAGTAGTAATTTGTTAGGGCAGGATGCCCGGGGTAATCATGGCTGATTTTTTGACAGGGATGAGAATTAGTAGCTCTGGTATGGCCGCGCAACGAATGCGCATGAATACCATTGCCAGCAATATCGCGAACATCAATACGACCCAGACTCCAGAAGGCGGTCCTTACCGTCGCAAAGATGTCCTCTTTGAGTCGATGCCTGATGCTAAGAACTTCGGCGAAATTGTGACAGGTACAGACCCTATGGGAAACATGCAGAGGGTCCAGGTTTCCGACGTTCTATCGGATCGCAAAGCGCCATTGATGAAGTATGAACCGGATCATCCGGATGCAAATCCAGAGGGTTACGTGGCATATCCCAATATCAACCTCATGGAAGAGATGACCAATATGATACAATCATCGCGTTCTTACGAAGCCAATGTGACAGCCTTGCAGGCGTCAAAAGATATGGCTCTTAGTGCTTTAGAAATAGGAAGATAGTTCCTGGACTAGGTTGAAAAAGCAGGTAATTTAAAGTCGTTTGACATACAATTTTTAGAGTACAAGGAGAGGTGAAGCCATGGAGGGTTTTACTGTATCAAATGCAAACAGATTCCTCGACACGGGAAATATCCGTGACTCAAAGTCGCTTTCCGTCGAGGGCCCTTCGTCATCAAGTTCATCAGCAGAATCTGGTAAGAGCTTCGCCGACACCTTGAAGGAAGCAGTGGGATCCGTGAATGAGTTGCAAAAGTCATCAGACAAATTTGCACAAAACGTTGCCACTGGAAAAACGGACGACGTCGCGGGTGCGATGATTGCCGCAGAAAAAGCGGATATCGCATTAAGAGTGATGGTCCAAGTACGTAATAAGATTATCGATGCGTACCAAGATGTCATGAAAATGCAAGTTTAGTAGTTTAGTCAGTTTGTGTTCGTAGCTCTCTAAGGATTAGAGAGCGGACTTGATAGCTTCGGCAGGATGCCGAAGTTTAAGCCCGGAGGGATTGCTTTGGATAAGATTTTTGGTGGATTGGTTGTTCAGTTCCGTGAGTTCTTCAAGAATTTGGGTCCGACCAAAAGACTTTCAGTCATTGCGGTAACGGTTATCGCCGCTATTGCTTTGATGACAATGTTGTTTATGGCTTCTGGAAAAGACTATGTTCCTCTTTTCACAAATATCCCAACCGAACAGGTTTCTTCAATCGTTGCGAAATTGAACGAAAAGAATATTCCGTTCCAGTTACGCGATGGTGGCAAAACGATTGCCATTCCGAAGGAGCTTTTGCATTCGACGCAAATGACGTTGATGGCGGAAATAGGTTCTCCAAAAATGGGAAATATCGGTTTAGAACTTTTCGATAAGCAAGATTTTGGCGTGAATTCTTACGCTCAAAAAATCAATTACCAAAGAGCCCTTCAAGGGGAGCTGATGAGAGCCATCAACACTTTGACTGCGGTTAAACAGTCAAAAGTTATTCTGGCTCTTCCTAATAAGAAAACGTTCTTGGAAGAAGGCAGTTCGCCGTCGGCTTCGGTCGTTGTTGAGCTTCACCAAGGTAAAGAACTGGGACAAGATCAGGTTCGTGGTATTCGTTATTTGGTGGCTAATGCTGTTGAAGGTATGGATCCGGATAAAGTCGCAGTCCTTGATGAACGCGGTAAAGTTTTGACCAAGACATCGGACGGTTCAACTGGTGGTTCCAATGAGCTCTTGGATCTAAAAGCAAAAGTTGAACACGACTTTGAAGATCGTATCGAAGACATTCTTTCTAAAGTAGTTGGTCACGCGAAAGTCGTGGCAAAAGTAGACGCGACCTTAAACCATCGCGTAATTTCTTCTGTTGAAGAAATGGTGGATCCAGATAAAACGGCTATTCGTTCCCAACAATCTGAAGAAGAATCTTTGGATGGGGCACGTACGAATCCATCTGGCGTTCCGGGCTCACGTTCCAATATTCCTGGCGCCGAAGACAATGCGGGCCAAGTTGGCTTCAAGCAAGACGTAAAAAAAGAACTTAAGACAATTAATTACGAAGTCCCTAAAACGGTTCGTAATATCCGGGAAACTGCCGGAAACCTTGAGCGTTTAAGTGTTGCTGTCGTTGTTGACGGCGTTATGACGACGGTTAAAAAAGACGACGGGACTACGGAATCAAAGTGGGCTCCACGTGCTCCTGAAGAAGTTAAGAAATATGAAGATCTGATTAAGGGTGCAATCGGATTCAATGCCTCTCGTGGTGACTCAGTAAAGGTTGAATCAATTCAATTCCAACCTGAAGATTTCTCTGAGGCAGAAAAGCTTTTGACGACCTTGGAAAGAAAGAAGTTAATTCACGCATTGTTTAAATGGGCTTTGCTGGGTTTCTCTTTGGCTTTATTTTTCTTCATCGTGGTTCGTCCATTCATGCAATGGATCACGGACAGCTTCCAAGATTCAGTTGAAGAAATGCTTCCTCGTACAATCGAAGAACTGGAAGAACTTCAGTCTGTCGATAGCACGCTTCCTGGGATGTCCACAGCACTTCCTGTTTTGCAGGAATCCATTGATCCAGAGAAAGCGGAAAGTGAATTGCTCAAAGACCGTATCATGGCGACGATGGGTCGTGATGAAGAGAAAGCTGCAAATGCATTTGGCATGTGGCTTGTTAGGAAGGATGGCTAATGAAACTTCATAAGGCTGATCATATTGAGTATGAACAACTCAAGGGTTTCGATAAAGCTGCGATCCTTATTAACTATCTTGGTAAAGATGCGGTAAAAGTTTTGCTTCGTCGTATGGACGATGCGGACATTCGCAAACTTATCAATCAAATGAGCAAGTTGCGCGTTGTTCCTGTACACGTCACAAAACGTGTCCTTGAAGAATTCTATGAAATGATTTCTGAAACTGAAGATTATATCTTTTCTGAGAGCATTTCTGCGAAAGATACAATCGTAGATGCTTTGGGTGAAGAACGTGCGCGTGGAATCTTAGGTGGTTTGAATATCACCTCGGGTGGCTCGCGCTCTTTGGAATCTCTTGAGATGGTGGATGCGAAATCTTTGGCAACATTCCTTGTGAATGAACATCCGCAGACTGTTGCGGTGATCTTAGCGCACCTTGAGCCAGAGAAAAAAGGTGAGGTTTTAAAACGTCTTCCAGAAGCTCTTCAAGCTGAAGTAGTTCTGCGTATGGCGAATCTGGAACACGTGGATCCAGAGTTGATCGCGGAAATTGACCGCGTATTAAAACACCAGTTGGCGAATACTGCGACTGTTGAACAAGCGGCCTTGGGTGGTGTTCAGCCGGTGGCAGAAATGCTCAACGTTATGGATAAAAATACTGAGAGTGCAATCATGTCCCGTTTGGAAGAGAAAGATCCTCTGCTGGCGGAAGAGATTCGCAAACTTATGTTTGTCTTCGACGATATTATCAAAATCGACGACCGCGGGATTCAGGCTCTTCTCAAAGAAGTACCGAACGAGAAGCTTCTTCTTGCTCTCAAAACTTCTACCGAAGAAATCCGCACCAAAATCTTCAAAAACATTTCTGCCCGTGCGGCAGAGATGCTTCGCGAAGACCTTGGCAACATGGGACCTTCTCGTTTGTCAGATGTCGAATCTGCACAACAAGAAATCGTCAATGCGGCTCGTCGCCTAGAGGCCGAAGGAAAAATCTTAATCGCAAGAGGCGGTTCAGAAGATGCAATGGTCTAGTAAAAGGGGCCCTGGGGCCCATACAAAAGCGGTTCTTAGTAAAGAAGTGGCTGATAAAACGGTCCTTGAGTTTGTACCAATGCGTTTTGACTTAGGGACTCCTGAGCAAGCCATGAACTATTTGACTCAAAAAAATCGTGGCTCAGATTTCCGAATGAACGATGCGATCCGTATTCAAACAGGTATCGATCAGGTCGAACAAGGAAATGAAGAAGAAAAAATCGAAGCCGCAGCTTTGGATAAACTTAAAGAGATCCAAGAAGGCGCTTACCAGGAAGCTTATAATTTGGGACTTGAAGAAGGTCGCAAAGAAGCTTTCGAAAAAGTTTCCGCAGAGATCGCAAACCGTATGGAAGGGTTGGATCAGTTGCTCTTAGCAGTCAAAGAAATGAAAAAAGAAATGGGCGCTTTCAACGAAGCCCATTTGGTTAAATTGACATTTCAAATGGCTGCCCGCTTAGCAAAAACAGAGCTTCAAACCAATACAGAAGCGATGGTGGATATTTTGCGTGATGCTGTGGGTTTGGCCCAAGACGAAGAAAACATTACGGTTCATGTATCCCAAGATCAATTTGAGTTCCTTGAAGAACTTAAAAAAGAAACAGGGCGTGACTTTGAATTTACCAAAAAGATTCGTTTCGAACCCAACTCAGATATTACGGCTGGTGGCTGTATCGTAGAGACGAACTATGGCGAAGTCGATGCTCGCATTGAACAACGTATTGAACAATTGTGGACAGTTCTTTCTGAAAATACACCTAAGGTAAAAGACAGGATTGCTGGCTAATGAGTGATGCTGAAATCAACCTGGATAAGTACTC
>JBJTMR010000151.1:0-5115 GCA_046070625.1 Bdellovibrio sp.
CAGGGCTTCTTCATTACCGTGGTCAAGCGCGTTGTTATAGCGAGAGCACAGATCCAAAATTTCGAAACGGTCGTTGGCTGAAAGCATGGACATAAGTTCCTCCTGGTTGTCGTAGAAGGATCTTATTCACTTGAAGTATCAGTTCAAGGCTTTGCCGGGTTTTATGAGAAGTTACAAAAAAGAGGGGGCGGGGGGCTCAACTTAATGAGACCCCCCGCATGAGGGGGAGAGGGGTTTAGAGCGATACCGGGAAGGAAACGCTCAGGATGTAGCTTTTGTCTTTTCCGTCGATGCCATCCAAGTTTCCAGAAAGGGGACCGGCTTCTTCAACGGTTGTGGAGTCGTATTTGGCGTCTTGGTATTCAAGGTTGAGGCTAAGGCTTGCGATATACAGCCCGGCTCCAACGCGGAATCCTTTAAGATCGTTTAGTTTAACGTCCACATTTCTGATTTTCTCAGGGTCCATATTTCCCGTCAGGATGTATGTTCCCCACACCCGCAAACCAGCAACCGGTGTTTGCACACCCAGGGTCAGACCTGCGTTATAGGCTGTGGCAGCACCAGAGCCACCCAAGGCCGAGGAATCGTAAGTGGGACGAGAATAACGTCCATCCAATGCCACAAACAAAGACTCATAAGCGTGGCCACCCAAACGAAGACCTAGGCCAAACCCTTTCACATCTTCTTTCGAGTCAGAGAGGGGACTGGGAAAGTTTACGTCAATAGTCCCTGTTTGGTAGGTCAGAGCAGGTTCAATGAAGAGCCCACCCGTTTTTAGATCATCCGCCTGAGAGACCTGAGCGATGGAGAGAAGGAATGCCAAGGGTGTGAAAAACTTGATGAACTTCATTGGGGCCTCCTTTTACTCTGCCATGTCTTTGACTTCGTCTTTTACCTCGGTTGCGCGATTTTTAATTTTTTTACCAAGGCATTCCAATTTACCATTCACCATTTCACAGGCCTTTTCATCAACCCGATGGGCTGCTTTCTTGGCTTCTTTTTTGACATCCTTAATAGTTTCTTTGGCGGAAGTCTCAACTCCTGCGAAAGCCAACGACGTGGAACCAATGATGCCTGCAATCAGCAGTGATTTAATAAGTTTCATGTATGAACTCCTTCATGAGTGGTTTATTGTTTACCTGGTTTTCGTTGTTGCAGAGGCTGTGCCGAACCTCGGCGCGTTCTCTGTTCACGCTGGTCGAAGCAAGTGGGGCGTTTTGCCACACTCAGGGGAAATATTCACCATGGAAGAATTTAAAGCGTCTCAAGAATCTCAAGTTAGATACCTCAAGCGCAGGGTCGAGGAAATGACGGTGTTGGCGCAAAGCTCACCGTTGGATTTTGAGCTGGCCAAAAAAATGGGTCATCAAATCAAAGGCAATGCGGAGTCATTTGGTTTTTCAGATCTGGCAGCAATGGGAAAGCTTTTAGATAACGCGGCAGAGGCGGGTCAAGCAGATGAAGTCAGAAAATATGTGCAAAATATTTTGACGGCTCTGCAGGTGCATTTAAAAAAGAACGCCGCCCCTCTTTAAGCCAAACCTCGTGGAAGATTTGAAGAAGGGCGGCATGGATGTGACCGCTGAAGGAATTCCGGTCACAAAATATTTTTAATGTTTAGAAGGAGGGTTGGAACGATCCTCTTTTAAGTTTTTCTTTGCCGTGTCTGCGTATTTTTCAAAAATGCCAGACACTTTGCGAGAGGCTTCGTCTTTCGCCAGGCCATAGCGCTGTTGCACGATGCCCGCTATTGAAGTGGCATCACCTTTGGTTTTTTCAAATTCATCATCGGTGATGTTGCCCCAGGCTTTACGAAGGTCGCCTTTAATTTCTTTCCATTTTCCTTGTAAAACATCTTTGTTCATAAAAACCTCCTATGGTTTTTTGTCCTATTCATATTTAACTAGGACTATTGCTTTCGATGCCTTTTTTCCCAGTAATGTTTGGCCGGGGCCAATATCGCTAGGTGCGGCACCTACGTTTTCAAATGTTGTTTTTGTTTTATAATCTCCGGAATGAAGCATTTGGCTAAAAAAGCCGGGACGTTTGGCCATATTGTGTGTCTCAACATCCGAAGAAAGCTGAATGTCATTTTTAAAATAGCTTTCAATTTTCTCTGCACGTTGATCAGCAAGCCTTGCATCGTCTTTCGCGATGTACTGGCCCTCTGCGGGGTATTCTCTGTCGGCCCAAGCCAGAACAGTGACCTCTGCGATGTTGCCATGTGTAGCGGCTACAACAGCCAGCTGACGCAGTTTTTGTTTTTCCGCAGGGGTTAAGTTGTCCTGGCCCTCAGGGAAGTTGATTATCGTGTAGTGAGTTGCTCCGACAGCAGCAGCGGCTTGCGCTGTTTTTGACGGGGTTCCTTCTGACATGACTTCTGGAGTATTTGCACAACCAACAGCGAATGCGGTAGCGGAAGCGACGGAGGCCAGAAAGACTTTGTTGTTTTGCAGCATTGATGACTCCTTATTGAATACAGACCTTTAGTGCATCAGCGATGCCAACGTTAAGAAATCTTCAAATCAAATATATTGGTTCTGATAGTTCAAAAAGTTACGATTGTGGCAAAAGTACCCAAACCAAGTGGGGAGTAATTCCAGTATGAATACACAACAGCAGATCCTCTTAATTGAAGACGACATTGATTTGGCAGAACTTGTCACGGCGTTCTTTCGTCAAAAAGATATCAACGTGAATCACTACGGTGATCCACAAACCGCTTTGAAAGATATTATCGCAAATAATGTAAAGCCCGACGCCATCATCACGGATTTAAATTTGCCCAAGCTGAGTGGTTTAGATTTTATCCGAGAGCTTCGCGCGGCCCATATCCACCTTCCCGTAATTCTAGTGACCGTTTCAAATGACGTTGATATTGCGGTGGAGGCGATCGAAGCCGGGGCTTATGATTATGTGGTTAAGCCTATTCATTTTCCGCAGTTGCTGATTTCAGCGCAAAGAGCTTTTAAATACCACTCGCTGAATAACGAAAACAAAAATCTTCGTGATGTAATTGACCAAAGCAAAGGGGCTTCCGCTGACGGCATCATTGGCAAGAGCGAAGGAATCCGCCGCGTGCTTGAGTTAGCCAAAAGAGTCGCCAACAGCTCGGCCACGGTTTCCATCACGGGTGAAAGCGGAACGGGGAAAGAGGTCTTTGCCAAGGCCATTCATAATTGGAGTTCACGCAGTAAAAAGCCTTTTGTTGCGATCAACTGTTCTGCGATTCCGGAAAACTTATTAGAATCAGAGCTCTTTGGTCATGCCAAAGGATCGTTCACGGGGGCCGTTGATAAAAAAATTGGTCTATTTGAAGAAGCCGATGGCGGAACTTTGTTTTTGGATGAAATAGGTGACATGAATTTGTCACTGCAAGCAAAACTCTTACGTGTTCTACAGGAAAAAGAAATCAAACGCGTCGGTGAAAATCAAAACCGTCAAATTGATGTCAGAGTCATTGCTGCGACTCACAAGGATTTACAGGCTGAAGTCCAAGCCAAACGCTTTCGTGAGGACTTGTATTTTAGGTTGAATGTCATTCCTATGAAAATCCCGCCCCTTCGCGAGCGTCGCGAGGACATTTTGCCTTTGGCAGAATTCTTTCTTAAAAAGTTTGCTCAGTTAAATGGATCTAAAATCACGGGTTTTAGCAAAAGTGCGAAAGAATTTTTGCTCACACAAAACTGGCGAGGCAACGTGCGTGAATTGGAAAACGCCGTGGAGCGAGCCGTGGTGCTGTCCTCAGGCCCCGAGATTGAAGTGAGTTCTTTTTTAATCTTTAATGAGCTACCTCAGATGGGAGCTTATACAGTTGAAGATCGAGAAAACACTTTCATCTTTAACTATGGGGAAGAAATTGCCCCGTTATCCGATCTTGAACGCAAATACGTCGAGTTCGTTTTTGAAAAATGCGATCGCGTGAAAGATACCACCGCGAAGGTGCTGGGGATTGATCGCAAGACTTTGTATCGCAAGTTACAGCCGGAAGGATCCTTGTAGGATAAAAGCAAAAAAGGCCTCTGAATGTCAGAGGCCTTTTGTATTTAAGGCGGATTATTTTTTAAAACTCAAGTTGTCACAATAGTGACGCAGTTCTTGAATGCTTTCGCGGATATCATCCAAAGCACGGTGGCTGTTGGTTTTCTGATAAACGTATCGGAATTTGTTGTTAATGATAACTTTCCAAGAAGACACATCCACCATGCGATAGTGCAGACGTCCTGCAAGATCGGGCATGTATTTATTAATGAACAGGCGATCTTGCATGATGGAGTTACCAGCCATCACGGGGCGATCTTTAGGTTCAGGCCAATGCTTTTTAACCAGATCCACAAGCTTCGCTTCAGTTTGATCTGCGGCCATTCCGTTAGGAACTTTTGCTGTCAGACCTGATTTCTTGTGGTGTTCGGTATTCCAAGCATCCATAGCATCAAGATACTTTTGTGGTTGTTTGACCACGGTTTCAAAAACATCTAGTTCTTTAAAGTTCAGATCGGTCACAATCGCTGCGACTTCGATGATGACTTCTTTTTCGACGTCGAGACCTGTCATCTCCATGTCGAGCCAAAAAAGTTTCTCCATTTGAATTGTCCTGTTCTAGGGCATCAGCCCGGATAGAACTTTATATTGGATGATTGCAGCCTTATTGTCTAGCCGCGCCCGGATTGAAGGGCTCTTTCGACAGTATGGATCAGATTTCTTTCGTCCCAGGGCTTGTCGATAAAGGCGAAAACGCCCAGGCGCTGGGCTTCTTGAATCATTTCTTTTTGGCCGTAGCCTGTGTGGATGATGAAGGGCGTATGGATTTCATTTTCACGCATCCATTTCAAGACCTCCAGGCCGGATTTCTTAGGCATTTTTTCATCAGATAAGACGGCATCGAACTTTTGAGTTTTCAGCAGGTCAATGCCTTCCAGGCCATTAGCAGCGGTGCAGATCTCGTGGGCAGAGTCCTCAAGCAATGCGATCAGAACTTCACGCAGTTCGCTTTCGTCGTCGATGATCAGGAGTTTGCCTTTGGATGTCTGTTCAGATGTCATGGGTTCATTATGACAAAAGCCTTCGAGGTCGTCATTAGCTCCGAGGCCTTCAAGCGGTCAATTTATGTTCAAA
>JBJTMR010000152.1:0-1427 GCA_046070625.1 Bdellovibrio sp.
AAAACATCTTGCAGAACACTATAAGACTACAGATCCGGTTTTCTATGAAACAAACTCGGACCTGCAAAAACTTGTGAAAAAAGTCGCTTAAGATTTTTTTAGCTTAGAAGAAATCCACGGCCAAATCATCGGAATTAAAGAAACCCCAATCACGCCGAAAATAACGATATGAAAATTACGTTTCACGATCGGAATATTTCCAAAGAAATGCCCCGCAAGGACGAATAAGAACACCCACGCAACCGCGCCCAATACATTGTAGGCAATGAACTTACGATAGTGCATTCCACCGATACCGGCTACAAACGGAGCAAAGGTACGAACGATCGGCGCAAAGCGTGCTGCCACAATTGTAAAAGCTCCCCAGCGATCATAAAAGGATTTAGTTTTTTCCAAATATTCTTTTTTGAAAAATCTCGAGTTCGATTCAAAGACTTTAGGCCCCAGGTATTTTCCTATATGATAGTTGACGGTGTCCCCTAAAATTCCGGCGATTGTCAGAACAATCAGCACTGTCCACAGATTTAGGCCGCCATCGACAACAGTAAACGCACCCAAAGCAAACAACAAAGAATCACCAGGTAAAAACGGAGTTACTACCAAGCCCGTCTCAGCAAAAATAATCATGAAAAGAATCACATAAAGCCAAGGGCCAAAAAACACAATCCACTCAGCGATGTGCTTATCAAGATGAAGAATAATATCGAGAAATTGCATCATAAAACCCCCGGGCCACTATCTTGCCAAGGGCCTTTAAATTTGCCAATTGATATTAGGGACTTACTCATGTTTTAGGGCTCTCCAGTGCCCTAAATTGCCTCGCAATTGCACTTTTTGCGGGAGCTATCTTATTAATTGGGGTCCTTTGCAATTTAATTCCTATTGAGATCACCACTGCCTTGTTTTATCTCGGAATGCTCCTTGCTAATAAGGACAGCGCCATCATCAAATCGGCGGAGAAAACATGAGAACGTCCCTCGTTAAGACCCTAATCAGCGCCCTCGTCATAACAGTCGTGACCTCCACAGGCCTCGCCCATGATTTACCGACCACGACCGCACATATTAAACGAATCCAAAAAGAGATCGCAATCATCAAGGCTCGTCAGAAAAAAGAAGCCGATCTGATGAAGTGGTATCGTCAAAAAGAAGCCGCCTTAGCGAAGCAACGGCAAAAACCTTGGCAAATCATTCCCTCGTCAGAAGAACGCAAACAAGCTCGCGCCGCAGAAGCGATCGCTGAACTCATCGAGCAAGACGATGTAAATATCGATAACTATGAAACCAGTATACGCCGTTATGCTTGGGCTTATGTGGTTGTCTATGATTCCGAGGCCAACAAGAACTATCGCATCGCAAAGAACCTTGTTCCTTATATAGAAGAGGGAAACCAAATTCTTGAGGATATTTCTAAAGCCCAAGATGAAA
>JBJTMR010000153.1:0-2975 GCA_046070625.1 Bdellovibrio sp.
GGTCTTTCTGGTGATCAAGCTTTGATCATGCGTTCACGCTTAGTTCTGCTTTCCAGCAATCCAGCTCGGGAATTGAAAGAACAATCTTCAGAATTGAGACGCAAACCAACGATTCTAAATGAGACAGTTTTGTTGGTTTACGCAAAAACTGGCAATAGAGCCGCTCTGCAATCGGTTTTGGATATGAAAGAGATCCGCAACAGATCTGCGGCGCAATTCATCTCAAAACAAGCGTTCTATGACAGAGCTGAGGGCTTCAAGACTCAAATCGCGGCTCATCAGATCACGACGAAGAACGACAAGATCATGCAGAAAACGATCGCTGAAAGAATCAAGCTCTTAGGTCGCGCCGATGGTCTTTTGCAAGACGCCGTGAAAACCAAAGACATCACCTCTCAGTTGATGACGTTGGCGATTGTGGCTCAGGAAAATCAAAGAATGGTTCAAGATCTTGCGAATCTTCCTATGCCTAAGGGTCTTACCGCTCAGGAACAAACTCAGTACGTGAATATCCTTAAAGGAAAATCGAAGCCTTATTTAATGAAGGCGAAAATGGCGCAAACTCGCAGCCAAGAGCTTTACAGCACGTCAGGGGCTTTAAACCAACTAGCGAACGACTATAAAGTGGCTCGCCCTGAGGTTCAAAAGCTCTTGAATCGTGAAATGACAATCGTAGATCGCCTTTCAGGTAGTGGCAAAATGAAGTCTGCAGTTTCAGATGCGCTAAATTCGTCACCCGTGAGCGAAAAAGAGCTTTTGTCAGCGCGTAAGGTTGTTTCAGAAGACCCTGAAAACACTAAGGAAATTCTAAAGCTTAAATTTATAGAGACAAAAATTGGCCATCCGTTGATGCCTTCGTACCTGGAAGCCCGTTTAAATCAACTACAGAGAGGTAAAAGCCTATGAAAAAGATCATTTTTTTGGCCCCCTTCTTGCTTCAGTTATTTACAGCGCAAAGCCTTTACGCACAGGGATCTGTGAAAAAGGCTGATGCACTCAAAGCAAAGTTAGGCACGTCCTTCAAATTTGATGGAAGCGCACTTCGCGGGAAATACCAAAGCTCTCTGAACACGAAAGCCACGGTAGAGAACGATAAATTGTTAGAAGATCTATTGGCCGGTCGCAAAGAGTTCAGTGACAGAATCCAAGATGATCAACAAAGAAACTAGGACAGAGTTATGAGTACTGCAAAACTAATCATTCTAGAAAACAGCATGGGCCAAAAAGTCCGTATGTTTGCTGTCGACTCAGACGCTCTTAATGTCGTTTATCTTAAAGATTCTCGCCGTATTGAGGCGTTAGCTGACTTAAATGTTCTTGAGAAAAACAAGATCGACTACCGCCTGCTACAAACTATCGAATTGTCCAAAATGGCAGCCGATGGTGTGGCTCTTCAAGGTTTAGGTCGTTTGCGCTTAGCTGGTCAGAATGACAAAGCGAGCCCTACATATAGTCTTAAACAAGAAGACGACCAAGAACAACTTAAGACCATCCTCACAAAAACCACTCTCGGTCATATGATCGCGGTGTTTATGATCATGGCGGGCTCTTGGGTCACTGCAAACTACTTCGCGAAAAAAGAAGAACCGCAATTGGTGACGATCGTCATTCCAAAACAGGATGCGCCGAAAGTTGTTGAAAAAGTTAAAGCTCCGCACGTGAAAGTTTCTGAAAAGAAAATCAAACCTTCTAATAAGGTCTATCGTCCGGTTGTAAAACAACAACTTAAAACGAAACCTTATACAGTAAAAACCGCTAAAGCGCGCGATGTACAACGTGTCGGTGCCTTGGCTGCGTTAGGTGGAACACTTAAAGGGACAAAAGGCTTCGAGGGTCTGGATAACAACTCAATGAAAGCTATCCGTGCAGCTGGTATCGGTTCTGGCGGTGGCGGAGTTGGTAATACAGGTCGTGGTGGTATCAAGGGCTTTCTTCCAGGTAACGGCTTGATCGCAGGATCTGCCGGTGAAGGTGGTCGCGCACAAAGTGCTGGTGGCTACGGAACTCGTGGCGTTGGTGGTGGTCGCGCTGGGTACGGTAAAACAAATATGGTTGGTGGAACTGCAGCTTCAAGTTTGCCTCTTGATGAAGAAGCAACTGTTGAAGGCGGTTTGGATCGCGATCAAATCATCGCCGTGATCAACCGTAACAAAGGTCAAATCGTTTATTGTTATGAAAAAGGTCTTCAAGCACAACCCGCTATCGGTGGTCGTGTTGCGGTAGACTTCGTGATTGGCCCATCAGGCCGAATCACAACAGCGAAAGTCGCTCAGTCTTCATTGGGTTCTAACACAGTTGAAAACTGCATGTTGGCTCGTATGAAAACTTGGCAGTTCCCGCGCCCAGTTGGAAAAGTTAACGTAGATGTTCTTTATCCTTTCGAGTTGATGCGCGTCAGCAGCAGATAGACTTGAAAACAAAGAGGTTTGTATGAAAACGGTTAAGAACTTAATTATGATTGTACCAGCAGCGATGACACTTGCTGCTTGCGATGGATGGAACAAAAGTCCATCTGCTGATCTTGAAACGATTCGTGCTCAGTCTAAAGTCGTTAAAGCTCAGAACGAATTAGGTCCCGACAAACCTCGTGAAATTACAAATACTGTGGTCGTCGAAAAACAGGTTGAAGTGATCCGTCAGGAAACAACCATCGACGCTAACTTCTTAAACATTATTCCTGATTCAGTTATGACCTTCAGCGAAGGCCAAACGGCGAACTTTAAGATTCGTGCCTTTGTCACAATCCCAGGTGCAACGATCAAGCTGTCCGCTTCTGGTTTGCCAGAAGGAGCAACGATCGAAGCCTCTAAAACTGAAAAAGACATCTATGTATTGAGCTGGACTCCGTCCCTTTATACAGTTGCTTCCAACCAAATGGTTAAAGCTTTCACTGTGAAAGTAACTGCAAGCATTGCATCACCTGGACAAGCTAAAAATCCAGACTCAGTAAAAGGCTTAACTAAAGAAGTCACAAT
>JBJTMR010000154.1:0-3773 GCA_046070625.1 Bdellovibrio sp.
ATCTTTGAAATCTTAACGATCCGGAAGCCGGCTTTGGTTACATAACATATATGCCCTTCCATTGATAAAAGGATAGGTGATCCTATTCTGAAGGAAAGTGATTTGGTTGTTTCTCAAAGAAATATCTTAGGAATTTGAGTAGTCTTGCACGTATCTTTTAATAAACTCAATTTGTCGAAGAGGTCGAGAGCGCCTCGGCAACACCTCTATAGTCTTTTACTAATAAAGCGTTGGATAAGGGTGATATTAAGACCTATTGCGGAGACTCCTTTAAGCTGCACATTAGCTTTGATCGTGATCAACCGGGTTTTCGCTTCCAAAGAGCCTCTTTACGTTTCGAACCAGGCGTACAGGTTCAAGATTTGCGGTTAAGCACTTTAGCTTTTTCGAAAAAGACGATGAGTATATTCTAGAACTAAATAATTAAGATATTTCTATTGAGTGAGGACCTTTATGAGCCATAAGAAAAGTTTTGAGATGCCCGCGGATGGTTTTGAGAAGTTCACCAAAGAACTTCGAAAGCTCAGTAACACTGCGAAATATGATAAAGCTCATGCGCTTTGCAAAGCATATTTAAAAAAATATCCGGACTCCGTTTTTTGCGCGTACCGAGAAGCAGTATTTAGTGCAGAAGAGAATACGGGTTATACTCCGGCCCAGATTAAGGTGAGACACAAAAGTGCCGCAAACAAGTTGAAAGCGCTATTGCCGCGTTTGAGCTTGCGAAAGTTTATGCAAAAAAAGGCAAGAGGAAGCTTTGCATTCGTTGGGCAAAAATTTTAT
This sequence comes from Bdellovibrio sp., assembly GCA_046070625.1. Classification (GTDB taxonomy): domain Bacteria; phylum Bdellovibrionota; class Bdellovibrionia; order Bdellovibrionales; family Bdellovibrionaceae; genus Bdellovibrio. The sequence goes on from JBJTMR010000154.1 coordinate 784, forward strand.
TAAAGGGAAGTTTAGTTTCGAAGATGCAACATGAGGTGATGTTTCTAGAAAATCCAATTCAATCACCCTTAGCAATTGCCTCTAGAATTAGAAGGATATCCACGGGGCGCTAAAGCATAAACTATGCCTGGGCTCAAACACCACTCTCAATTTATGAGTTTTGTTTAGCTAATTTCCCTAAATTTTAAAAAAACAAGATTAAATTGTGATTGGCTTCTAATGTCGGAGTGATTTTCGTTAAAATTAGGATGTCACCTAGAATAATTATCCTAAGCCCCCTTGACACTTGTTAACTCTCTGATACTTTCAGCCCCCTTATGAAAAAAGAGTTCATGTTGAGAGCCGTAGAGCTTTCCAGAAAAAATATGCAAGAAGGCGCTGGTGGTCCATTTGGCGCTGTCATCGTTAAAAATGGTGTTATCATCGGTGAAGGTTGGAACAAGGTAACGTCCTCCAACGATCCAACGGCCCATGCGGAAGTATCTGCTATTCGCGATGCTTGCAAAAATATCGAGAACTTCTCCCTGGAAGGCGCAGAAATTTACACAAGCTGTGAACCATGCCCGATGTGTCTTGGTGCAATCTACTGGGCACGTCTGTCGACAATTTATTACGGCAACACTCGTAAAGACGCTGCTGATATTCAGTTCGACGATGATTTCATCTATCAAGAGATTCCTAAGCAAATTCAAGACCGTCAAATCCCGATGGTTCAGTGCGCACATAACGAATCTTTAGAAGTTTTCAAAGAATGGCAGCATAAAGCCGATAAGATCCCATACTAAAGACTGGGCTTGAACAGAACAGGACTCCAAGGGGTCCTGGATCTTAGAGACAATGGAGGAATGAAAAAGTGCTTTTCATTCCTCTTTTTATTTTTGAACGTTGTTATCTTTGCATCCTGCGCGACCAAAGAAAAACAGATCCCTCGTGATATCGCTTCCTTGCAGGCAAGCGGCGGGATGGAAGGCATTTGGTTTCTTCAAGGAACCAGTTCCACTCGTGGTCCTTACAATGGAGAGTTAGAACTGCGCAGATCCCATGATGGCACATATAACACCACTCGAGTTATCACCTATATCAACTATTTCTATGATGGTCTGAAGGTTCAGGAAGTCTGGACTGGCAAGGCGATCGCAACGGGCGACACCCTGACTTTGAGTTACGACTTACACCAGGGCGACTTTATTAAAAAGTTAGGTGCACTGAAACGAGATAAGAACGACTTCACTCATCAGATTAATGTCATTGCTAGATTTGCCGTCAGCAGTAAAGGGCTAGCAAGTCAGTTCTCTGATAAAAAAGTATCCAACTATACCGAATGGATCACGACTCGCAGGGATTTGGATCCAAAGCCATTGTGGTTAAATCAGCGCAGTAATTTTGATGCTTCTGGTGCTAAGCTTCCACTGGATGTTCGCAACAGGATAAAGGCATTTAAAGCGAACATTGGCTTTGACCGAGATCCTTTTGTTAAATCATTTAAAAATCGCAAAGAATTTCAAGAGGAGCGTCCTTCAGTTGTGTTTGACCCAACTGATTTTGAATTTTATCGCGAGAACAAAGACATTATCCGGGTCGTAAATAAAGTTACAGACGATATCAGCATCACTGAGGCCTCTGTAAAACGGAATGCTTACTCTCCAAGCTTGGGTGAAAAAGCACGTGGCTATGATAAGAATACGATGTCTCATCATCTCAATCAATGGGGTGTGGTCTGTCAATCCATTGTGGATACGGAAGGCAGCTTCGTTGACTATGACTGTGATGGAGATTCTGCACTGTGGACGGGGCTATATGTTGGCTCTCAAGCTATGCGCTATTTGACGTCTAAAAATTCCGAGGCCTTGGCCAACGTTAAAAAATCTCTGAAAGGGATTTTCATGTTGGTTGATGTGACCGACGATCCAAAGCAATTGGCTCGTGCCGTGAAAGTCTATGACCCGACCTTACCCATTCCTGAAGGTTGGCATCAAGGTACGGGTTTGTATGCAAAGACTCTGTGGCTTGAGGACGGAACCAACGAGACAATTAGGAGTGTTGTCCATGCATTGATGTGGGCAAGCTTCGTGATTCCCAAAGAAGATAAGGGCACATGGGACTACTTACGTGACATCTCTCGTCGCTTGCTTGATCTTCAATCGGCAAATGAAAAGTCGCAAAACAAAGGGCTTTCCTTGGGGCTTGCGCTATTGATTGATCCAAACAGTGGTCTTCGCGATCAGTATGTTAAAGCCTACGAGGATACAAAGGATTCAAATTTCTATTGGCGTGGAAGTGCCGAATGGAGTGGAATCAGTTCAACCTTGCTTGGTGATATGTCTGCGATCATGATTGCAGATCGTTTGGGCGAAGATAAAATTCGCGATCAATTGCGTGAACGTTTGATGAATTTTTGGGTGACGTACAGTCCGTCTCAAAGGCATTTATCTACCATGGTCGCTTATGGCTTCGCCTACGCCCAAGGAGCACGGGGAAACAAGTTCCTTACCGAAAGCAGCGATGGCAAGTTCAGAGCCGCTCTGGATCAAGCAGTTTGGGGATTGCGTGAGATTCCTTATCCTCGTCCAAATCTTGACGTAGAGATTGATCACTCTTTGAGCCCAGAATGGAGTCTGTCGCCGATTCCCCGTCTGTTTTGGAAACCTGTTAAAAAATCTGAACCGGCTGATTATTACTATCAAGGACTTTACAGCTATCCGGCTTTTGAAAAAGAGGCGTTTACTTCCAGTTATATTTGGAAAGAACCTGCCTTTGAGTATAAGGGCAGCCACAAAAAGGGATCTGAAGCCGCTGGCATAGATTATCTTTATGCGTATTGGCTGGCTCGCTATGTGGGAATGCCTGGAGTGGAATAAAAATATTTCCGCTGTGGAAAAGGGTGTTGAGTATGTGGATAAGCCAACACTACCAGGGATTTTTTGGAAGAAAGATTGAAATTCATATTTTGGAAAGATAAAAGGCCTTATGAAAAAAACCGCTCGTGATCC
>JBJTMR010000155.1:0-15096 GCA_046070625.1 Bdellovibrio sp.
TTTTATCCAAAGTCCGGCGCTAGCCTTTTTATTTTCCTCTGAACTTGTTCATTGGCTTGCAGTGGGAGTGGTGCGCTTTAAATCCGACCCGGCATCCATGCCTCCAGGGCTTGGGTACCGCATCCTGCGGGCCCTGAGGTCGGATTTAAAGCGCACCACTCCCACGGCAAGCCAATGAACAAGTTCAGAGGAAAATAAAAAGGCTAGCGCCGGACTTTGGATAAAAAAGGAAGTTCTAAAGAAGAGATGAACTCTTCGTCGATAAAATAGGGTCGAAAGAAAACAAGGGACTCGATTCAGAAATAAAGACTAACAAGTTCCTCAATTCGAACGAACGTCATGCTATCCAGAATTTCATCTAATTATTTTATGATGCCTATTTTTTGAAACGAAGAACTCGTTCGGGACTTTTACTTAGGTAGTAAGCTCGCTCCGGTCACCCTCAGGGCCCGCAGGATGCGGTATTCAAGCCCTGGAGGCATGGACAAAAATAGCAGGATGCTATTTTTGGGCGTCAGCCCGTAGGGACAAGGGCAGGAGCCCGAGTCATGCCGGGGTGAACGGAGCGAGCTTACTACCTAAGTAAAAGGCCCGCTCCGAGAGCTCCGTTGCTAACAACAGAAGCCCCCAGCAGAACGAAAGAGAAACTAGAAAGGAATCTCATCGTTAGAGTTGAAGCTTGGCTCTGGTCCGAAGTCTTGGAAGTTGAAATCATCGCCGCCACCTGAAGAAGATGAAGAACGAGAAGATTCAGCTCCAGCAGAACCTAGGAATTGTACAGTGCTTGCCACGATTTCAGTCGTGTAGCGTTTTTGACCTTGTTGGTCTTCCCATTGACGAGTTTGCAATTTACCTTCTACGTAAACTTGGCGACCTTTTGAAAGGTGTTTACCGCAGATCTCAGCCAATTTGCCCCATACAGTGACTCTGTGCCATTCTGTGCGTTCTTGGCGTTGGCCGTCTTTTACCCATGATTCACTTGTAGCTAGGTTCAAGCGTGCAACAGTGCTGCCGCTGCCGATAGCTTTAACTTCAGGATCAGCGCCCAAACGACCTACAAGGATAACTTTATTAACTCCAGACATATTCCCTCCAATGAGACGGATATCGTTTTTTGTCAGATTAGGAGTGAAGTCAATGAAGACTTCCTCCGCGAATTTATTTGGAATTGGGGCTGAGCAACATTTAAGCAAAGCCCTTGTAGTATTTAATTATAGAAGACTTGAGGGGAGGGTGAAAGTCGGACTTAACGCGCGACGCCAATTGTCGGTGGCATCTGTGGATTATTGGCAGAAACTTTGAATTTGTACTGAGCTCCATCGGTCGTCGGTGTTTTGTATCCGTCGATGAATGAAAGGAACAAAGCCGCGCGATCTTGGAAAGCTTTTTTAGCCTTCAGGTCGATGCTAAAATTGTAAGACCCGATTTGGTGAGCAAAGCCATTGCCACGATTTACAATCGTAATACCTATGTCCCCTTTGATCGTACCTTGAAGTTCGTCGCCCGGACGGCCAATGGTGCCGTTTTCAATCACAAAGCGACCACCAGCTAAACGGCCCTTTAACTCGACAGAGCTCAATTTCAGATCTGGCAAGGTCAATGGTCCCATCGGTGTATTTACATTTGAGGGTGGCAATTCAAATTTTTGAATGGTGAGGTTCAATTCCATGTCCGGTTGCTCTTGGAAAGACAGATCCGCTAAAGCTGTTGTTTCCAAATTCAACTGACCTTTTAAAAGAACGGGTAAGTTCGCAAGCTCGCGAAGATCATGAAGCGAGATTTTTTTTGCGCTGACTTCGATGCGTTGTCTATCAACGCCATTGTCGCTGCGTTGGCCTTTGCCAATACTCAAATCAACATCACCTTTTAGTAAGCCTCGAGCTGCAACATGACCGTAAGGTTTTTGTTGAATCAAGCCACTGATAGAAGGAGTGATTGTCAGTTCTTGCGCTGACAGTGCCGGAGTACGGATGGATTCAATATACACTTGATCCATTTGAACACCAGGTTGTGGGAACAGGCTCATTTTCAAGCGTTCAAATTGCACGTACACAGAGTTATTTGTGACTTTAGCCACCTGCGTGGAAATCAAATCACTTAAATCATCAAACGGAAACAGAACAAATAAAAATACGAAGGCCGAAACCACCATCAGAGCCAGCTTGCCTTTGTTCCCTTTGATCAATTTGAAGAGCTTAGCAATATGTTCCATGATTACTCTTCCACATCTGCTGCACGTTTTTTATTTCGACCGCTTTTGGCCGCTGGAGGTTCTGGCGCAATTTCCGGAGCCGCAGGTACGGCGAGAGCAGCCAGCTTGTAAACGACATCAAAATAGCGACTGTCTTCGCGATTTGCTGTCACGACCAGGTCTTTCATTTTGACACTTGGATTGATGCTTTGAAATTTATATCCCAATTCCACAACCTGACGCAGATTCAACTTGGCCAAACGAACCGAAAGAATGCCTTCCAGTAAATTTGTCGGAATCAATGCCGAGTTGCTGGCACCCATTTCGGTGCCCTTCATTTGCTCGGGCAAAAGATTTGCGCTTTTAAGAGCCATTTCAATATTCGAGCGAAGAATATCCATGGATGGGGCCGGCTGAATATTGGGAACTTCAGATGATTCGCGGCTAACCTTAAGAAGCTCGCGAATCGTCATTCGCTTTCCTTCAAAATCTTCCACGGATGCCGTCGAAGCACTGTAGTAAGAATAGGGGATGGATAGAATAATCAAGGCCACAACGCCAATACCTCCATACAGAGTCAATTTCTGCATGGAAGGCGTCATGTTTTCATAGCGATCACGCAATTGATTGAAGGTGGCACTTTCTTGGATACGGTCCCAAGTGGCTCTGGCTTCGGTCGCTAATTTGTCTTTCAAATCATCTAAATTCATCTCGTCACCTTTTGAATGCCACGGTCCACGTTGAAGCTAAAAGAAAAAGCGGTGCGACCAGGAAGAGCGGTCAAAGAACTTCCCTGGTTTTTGACTTGTCCATCAGCTGCGATATTAGAAAGAGATTGTTGTAGTAAACTCATTTCACGTGGAGAATTAACGTAACCTTCAAGAACTACTTTCGCATCTTCCACTTGGAAAGAGCGGACATCTAAGGTTACTGCGTTTTTAGCAGGCGCGGAATCCGTTACCTTCTTCAAAATATCCAAAGCGGAGTTCATGTTCGCGACACTGGCTAAAGTTTTAAGATCGGAAGCGCGTTTTTTGTTTTCGCGGATGTATTTTTTAATGCCACTCTCAGAAGCATTTTTGCCCTTGAGATTCGCCACAGACTTCGCCTGAGTTTTCAAAACTTCCTGCGAGCGCTCAGCCAGACTTAACGCGAATCCCTCACGCAGATAAGAATAGACGAAAAGAACCAACAAGGCGGCCGTCGCAATTTTTGCGGTATGCCCCCATTTTTGCCACAATGCTTTAAGTTGGTGGTTTTCACGGGCGAACTCTGCGCGCATGAAGTTGATCGGAGGATTGCGAGGCTTTTTGAAGCCTTCTATTGCAAGGCCGACCGCCACACCTAGTTTGGCTGAAGTTTGTGGGGTTCTTTCAAAGAGAACATTTGGAATTTGGTCCAATGTTGAAGAGCGATTGACGGGGATTTCCAAGATCTGTGTCAGAAACGGACCCAGGTTTTGAATTTGGGAAGTTCCGCCGGTCATACCAATAGTATGAATCTGGGCATTGAACTCGCTTTTGAATTCCAGGATTGAAAGCTGTAGGTCGCGAGCCATTTCGCGAACACTTTTGGCGATGGTTTCAGAGAAGGTGACTTGGTCAAAAGTGGCACCTTGTTTATTGGTCAGAATAAAGGCTTTGGTTTGAAGTTCTCTAAGGGCTTCGATGTAAGGAATTTCGTATTTTTTAGCGATAGCTTCGGCGATGTTTTTACCACCCCATAAGATCGAGCGAACCCCCACCATGGAGCTGCCTTCAAATGCGCAAACCAGGGTGCGTGTATGTCCTATATTCAAAATCAACTGAAGATAACGTACAGGCTTTGCATCGCCGCTGACTTCATATTCTGAAGCCATGGCCGTCGTTGAGGGGGAGGCTTCGTTCCACTTTTCAAAGACGTTTGCGAAAGCGGTGCCCTCAGCTGAAATTAAGAAAGGTTCGACACCAATATCTTGGGCTCGGCTGATGCAGTTTTGAACATGGGATTTGGGAGCGGCACAGGCCAGAACTTCAGCACCACCACCAACGGTACGAATAAGTTTTGCATCAAAGATGGCGTTGTCCGGAGAGAACGGAAGATCTTCTTCCAGTTCAAACGGCAAGCTTTTGTGGATTTTAATGCGATCGCTAAACGGGAAAAACTTATTTCGAACAGCCACGCGATCTTGACGTAAACCAAGAATGAAACGCGTTTGCGACGGATCATATTGCGCCGTCAAATTACGTAAATATTCGATGATTTCAAGTTCGTGGTCTGCATCAGGATTAGTATTGAGCGTATGCTCATAATACTGATGAACTTGAAAACCCTTAGCTGTCGATTGCATCTCGACAACTTTGATACTGCTAGATCCGATGTCGATACCAAGTGATTTCAAAGACCGTTCCTCCATGAACGAGATGATGGTCTAAGTATAGGTTGTCTTTGGGCTTATGTAAAATTATTCCTCGCACAGAGGACTCGACTAAGGACTATCTTTCGTTCCAATAAACGATGCGGGGAGGGCCTTTGGCGATCGGTATGTTGTTTTGTTTGTTGCCACTGTTGCCGCCAGCTGGCTGACCATCTTGTTGTTGGCCTTGTTGATCTTGGCTTTGTTGTTGAGCTTCCTTTTTTTCTTTATCAACGTAGCTTTTAACTTTCGCCGCCGTTTTGTTGAAATCCATGACGATGGCAGTGATTTCACGAGTGGCTCCGCCAAACTCTCCGGTAGAGCGAATCTTGAAATTAAAAACAGATTCAAAAGTTAAAGGAATGTCTTCAGTTTTACCTTCAAGGCGTACACCTTTGCTGGTGACGAAGCTCCAGAACTCTTGCGCATCTTTAAAAGGACCACCTTCATCTTTGTTGTCACGGCGTTTTACGATGGCATCAATCGCTTCTTGGGTCATGCCAGCATCGAGAGACTTTAAAACATCTTTCGAGGCAATGTTGGGATTGATACCCTTCATTCCGTAAAGAGTAACTCGCGGCGCGAGTATGTCATAAATTTCGTCTGTCATTCCGGGAATGAAGTGTAGTTCGGCAATGCTGCGGAAACCGCGATTTGGAGGATAGTAGTCACTTTGGGTTTCGGAATTCATTTTGGAGTAAGCAGCTCTTTTGTCGCCACCGTTCGGAGACGTGGATTTATCGCTGGTCCAGTCAACGATGCTGTTAACTAATTCATCAAAGCGGACGTTGGAATGTGTGCGAGCGAACTCTTCATCTTCCTTTATTTTTTGCGCGAAAATATTCAAAAGTTGAGTTTTGGTCGTTTCGCGCAAGGCCTTAGATGTTGAATTCAAGTCATTGATGTCAATTTTTGAGCCTTCATCTTCAATCGTGACGATGTAGCTGGCGTCCATGGCCGAGTCTTTGACTAGTTTCTTAAAAGAATCTTTGTCGACAGCGTTAAGTTCGTCCGGGATGGGCAGTGGCCATGCGAATGGAAACTGCCAGATTTGGTTTAACAGTGCGCTGCTGTTGCCAAGTTGCGCGCCAAATTTACTTTGCGCTTGTTGGTAAATTTTGATTCGCAAAAGGCTCAGTTGTAAGCCAGATTTGGCAGCATAATAAGCTTTAATGCGATTTAAACCCTGGGCATTTACTTCGTATTCGATACGGGATTCTGCGATGAGCTCCATTGCAAAGTACATGATAAACATGATACACGCCGTAACGATCATCAAGGCCATGCCTCGACGATTACTGACCGGTTTGGCTAGGTTGCTGCTGCGAAGTATTTTGCGAGCCTTGCTGAGCATTGCTATCCTCCGGGTTGTTAGGGAAGTGAAGTGGGATCACCAATTGCATGGAGTACTTTTTGGCTTTGCCGGATTCTTTTCTTTCAACGGTCACGGAAAGTTCAACAGCCTGAGGGAATTTTCCTTTAGTCGCGCCATCACCTTGTGCATCCGTGCGCCAATCGTTGACCCAGTCTTGTTTGCCTTTGCCTAAATAGCGAAATTTGAACTCTGTCACATTTTCCAAAAGGACAACTTCGTCGCCGCCCTTTGTGACATCAAGATCGACATAAGGGGAGCTGCGACGCCAGACGCATTTTGAGGCTTCATTTCCAGGGCGCAGACTGCGGCACTCTTTTAAAGCGTATCCGACTTCAACGACATCCGCCTGAGTGGTGTTGCGAACTGTGCGGGCGTTGTTCATGGTGACGAAATTCAGAGATTCATTCGTGCCAATCCAATGAGTTTCCGGGTCTTTGCGAGGAACTTCCCTTGGGGTGCTGCCATAAGGGTCTGAGGATTGTTGGATTTGTCCCGTTTGTGGAAAACCTTGTTGGCCTTGCTGTTGATTTTGAGACTGATTTTGTTTTCGAATCAACATCAGCATCTCTTTTTCGATATCACGATAGTGATAAGCCAGATTGATATCGCGTTCAACCAGACGAACTGCGTCCCGCATGTGGGAAACGTCATCAATTTGATTCGAGAGCTTGGCTTTGGTTTTGATACTTTGCTGAATAGCTTGGGCTACTAGAACAGTCATTGTTCCCAAGATGGTGATCGTAATCATGACTTCAATAAGGGTGAAACCGCGATTGTTTTTCATCACGGGCCCATCCCCGGAACTGAAGGCATCGGGATTTCTTTGTCGTAGTCGACGAAATATTGAGTCGCAGAAAATTCCAAAGGCTTTTTGCCACCTTTGTAGATCACGGACACTTTGACTTCTTTAATGGTTTTGGAAAGATGTTGAGTCAAAGTCTTCATCATCATCAAAGCCATTTCGTCGGCACCACCAGCTTGAGCCGTAAGAGTCGCTGAAATGTCAGGAACTTCAAATTCTTTAGAAGTCATTTTCCAAGAGTATTGGGGGTACTCGGAGCCAAAATCATCTTCTTTTTCTTCGGGAACTGAATCCAGGGATTTGCCGGTATATTCGATTTCAATTTCGGCCATTTTACGTTCTAAAAGGGCAGCAACTTCGGTGGTTAATTGGGTTTTTCGAACAAAGCCAAAACTGCTTCCCCAGGAATTTGCCAGCAGCAAAAGTCCTGACGAAAGGATCACCATCGCGAGGACGGTTTCTATCAATGTAAAGCCTTTGTTTCTCACCGTTGGATATCCTTTAACGACTGAGCTTTTTCAATAATATCAGCTTGACCCGTTAAAGGATTAAAAACAAGAGTCCAAGTTAATTTATTTCCATCGGAAATCTGGATGGCGGCAGCTTCAACGAAGCCTTCTGGGAAAAAGTGAATGTAAGCTTTGCCGGAGCTGATCGGCTCCTGAGTGTTCACCGTTTCTACTTGGGAAAAACGGAAACCGTCAGGAAGATCTTTTTCTTTTTTTGTGAGAGATTTATCCATTTGAAAGAGTGGTGGCGGAGCGCCCTCCTCTTTGTCTTTGGATTTTTCGCGCTCTTTTTCGGCAGCTTCAGGATCAATAGACTGAGGTCCGTTAGCTTTTTCTACCCAATATTTATGATTCGCGCCTTCCATGTCGATGACCAGGCGATAAGTGGAATTTGAGAGGCGGGCTTTGTTGCGAATTTCGCGACTGAGAACCATGAAATGGCGGGCTGTCGCTTTGATGTTGTTTTGCTTTTTAAAGATTCGCGGGGCCCCGATAGTGATAAGAGCGGCAACTAAGGCCAAAACAATCATCACCTCGATAAGCGTGAAGCCCCGACGATTCATGCGATTACTGGATATCTTCCAATGAAATATCGTTGTCGTAACCAGAGCCACCTTCGCGGCCATCTTTACCTAGACATTTCAAATTGTATTCATTGCCATTTAATTCATAAACGAAGTCATGACCCCAAGGATCTTTTGGATCTTTTTTAAGGTAAGCTTCTGGACCCCAGTTGCTGCAGTTCGCATCAGCTTTAACGAGGTTTTCAAGTGCTTGTGGGTTTTTTCCGCAGTCTGTGTAGTACATTGAAATGGCATTAACAATTTGGCTCATTTGGATGCGAGCTTCTTTTTGTTTCGCTTTATCAAGTTGTCCAGTCAAACGTGGAAGCAAAAGGGCAGCGATACCACCGATGATCGCAAGAACGATCATGATCTCGATCAAAGTCATACCCTTGCGGTTACTGATAGGGGACATAGTTTCTCCTTGTTAACAGGGATAGAGAATAACAGACCCTTTTTGGTTGGTAAAGCTTTGAGGGGTTGGTACTGGTGCGGCACTTGGACCTATGTCACATAATTTTTTTCCGTCGTAGCGCGAGGTTTCTCAATTTAGGAAGTGCAGAGGTTGAAAGCTTTTCTTCGGCACGCCATCCGGGCTCAATCGGTGCCGGGCTTTGCCCGGTTCGCGCCATCGTGGCGCCACCGAAGGCCGTGCGAATAGCTTTCAACCTCTGCACTTCCTAAGTTGAGAAGTCGGCTAGAGCGTTATTAGTTAGGCGAAGGTCTGTTGTTGAGATGGGTTGCAAGGTGGGGTTGAAGTTTTTGTTTAACAACATTGTTGTTCGGTTTTGGGAGGTTTCGGAGATTGAGAATGGGTGGTTGTTTAAAGAAGTTATTACTTTTGTTAATTGGATTTTGAGTTTGTTGTTTTGGTGTGTGGTTTGTTTTTCTTTTAGAAATTGATTTCAATTATATCAATGAGTTGTGTGGATTGATGGGAAGTTACTTTAACTGTTGAAAGGCATCTTTATGGGGACTCTTTGTTACTATGTTGCTTCTAGTATCGATGGGTTTATTGCGAAGGAAGATGACTCCTTGGATTGGCTTAATCATATTCCGCAACATAATAGTTTTGTGAGTTTGGAAGGTTCTGCGAATGATGTTTTTGAGTATCACGCGTTTTATAAAACCGTGGATGTGATGATGATGGGGCGGCGAACTTTTGATGTGACCATGAGTTTTGCTGAGTATCCCTATCCCGATAAGCGCGCCTTTGTATTTTCACGAAATACATCCTTGCGACCTGAAGTTGCGCATCAAGTTACAATCACGGATCGGGATCCGGGGGAAGTCGCCTGGATGTTGAAATCTGAAACCGAAGGACGAGTGTGGTTGGTCGGTGGGGGCCATTTGGCTTCTGAGCTTATGAAGGCGGGGGTCATTGATGAAATTATTCTGACATTGATTCCGACGCTTTTAGGGAAAGGGATTCGACTTTTTCAGGAGGGTGATTTTGAAGTGGACTGGTATCGCAAAGACGTTATTGCCTTAGATAATGGCCTGACTCAAATGCGCTTTCTAAAAAAGCCTGAAATTAAGGTTCAGCCGTTATCTGACTTGTCTTAGGCTTCCGCTGGAGTCAAAGAAGTTGAGGGTGGCGCTGCCAGTTATCGAGAAGGCCAAACCATAGGCCGTCAATGGAGATGATAACGCCGGGCCATCTTTTCCACTCCAGTCGTCAGCTCCACTTCCAGCAATGACTGTGACAGCTCCATTGGGAGCAATTTTTTTAATGACGTGATGATAGGTATCGCTGGCGTAGACATTATTGTTGGAGTCTAAGGCAATGTATCCCACGGCGGAGTCGTTTGCGAAGTTCGCTGTGGCATAGTCTGCGATAACCTGAATGGCACCATTGGCTGCAATTCTTACGATGTCACCGCCACAGGAGTAAGCATAGAGATACCCATCATTTCCGAATGCGAGACCATTCGTGCAAGTGATGGAGGTCACATCGGCATAAACGCTGACAGTTCCATTCGGCGCAATTTTCTTAACCTTGTTGTGGTATTGGTCACTTGCATAGACATTGCCGCTGCTGTCGACCGTGATATATCCAATATCTGAACTATTAGAAAAGTCGGTGTCAGTGTTAGAGGCGACGATCGTAATAGTTCCAACAGGAGAGATCTTTGCTATGCTGCCGTCCGAGAGGTAAGCATAAAGAAAGCCATCTGGACCCATAGCCAGTCCATTGGGTGCGGCTCCGAATGAGGTCGTGTCTGCAAAGTTACTTACAGTTCCACCTGGGGTAATTTTCTTAATAAGTTTTGTTGGAATATCTCCTGAATAAAGATTGCCACTTGTGTCGACCGCAAGATAACCAATGTTGGAGCCATTTTGAAAATTGGTCGCAGAGTAGTTCGCAACGGTGCTGACAATTCCTATGAGGGAAGATTCGTCCGTGGATAAGTGAGAACCCGAGGACATCAATATATCGAGAGCACATCCAGACAATAGGAGCGACAGGCAAAGACACCCTAAGATATTGAAGTTGAACTTCATAAGCTAAGACCCTGTTTCATAGACGTACAAATGTTATATAGCTTTTCGGACAGGAGGTCCGATTGCTAAAGCAACGTCTCAAACTGAGTCGCAAGCGGGTGCGTTTTTACGGAATTCTGACTGACTTTACCCTGCTAGATTCGTCATTTCAAACATTGGGATCATGACGGCGAAAACGATCATCGCAATGGCAAAACCCATGATCACGATAACGACGGGACCCATTAAGCTGGTTAATGCTTCCAATTTGTTTTTAACTTGGAAGTCAAAGGCGTCAGAAACTTGGGACAACATGTTTTCTAAATCACCGGTTTTTTCACCGATGTTTACCATGTGGATAACGATCGGTGGGAACTGGCCAGATTTTTTCAGTGGACCGGCAATGGATTCACCCTCTGCGATATTAGCGCGAGCTTCATCAATAGCCACGGCCAAAACGTGATTGTCGACAACGTTTCTTACGATATCCAAAGCGGTCAACATCGGAACGCCCCCGTTTAGCAGGGTCGCAAGAGTTCTGGTGAAGCGAGCTACAGCGATCATACGAACAGCCGTGCCCGCGATAGGAAGCTTCAAAGAAATCGCATCCCATTGTTCGCTTCCGGTCGGGGTGCTTTTCCAGTTACGGAATAAGATCACTCCGGCAAAGATACTGCCAAAAATGATGTACCAATAGTTCACCATGAATTGACTCATGCTGATCATAGCAACCGTATACCACGGCAGAACAAGGTTCGGAGCCGATTCAAAGACCGTAACCATTTTCGGAATAAGAAAGATGAAAAGGAACGACAAAAGACCCATCGTAACGACCAGCATAATAACCGGATAAGTCATGGCGCTGGATACTTTAGCGCGCAATTCAGATTGCGCCTCGGTAAATTCTGCAAGTCGCATCAAGATCACATCTAAGGAACCTGACATTTCGCCGGCTTCAACCATCGATACATAAATTTTCGTAAAGATGTTGGGATACTTTTGCAGGGCTTTGTGGAACGGGGAGCCCTCGTTCACCATGTTTTTACAATCCGCGATAGCTTCAGAAAGGGTTGGATTTTCAACCTGTTCAGAGATCGCAGTCAAAGCATCTACTAGAGGAATGTTGGCCTTTACCAATGTCGCCAACTGGCGAGTCATTAACGAAAGATCCTTAACGCCGACATTTTTTGTAGCGCGGGGGCCGTTACGTTTTTTAGGATCCGTTTTCTTTTTATCTTTGATATCGACGACGAAGACATTGTCTTTTTTGAGCTTAGCGCGAGCCGCACGCAGATTTTCTGCGTCGATGACACCCTTGGTGTTTTTTCCGTCTCTGGTGAGACCTTTGTACTCAAAAATCGGCATAATTCGTTGTTCCTATGCTGCTTCAGCTTTAGGCCCAGTGGGGCCGCCAGCTCTGTCGGCTCGCGCCGATCAAATATCCAGTTGCGTATTCGTTGTGAGCTCTTCAATTGTGGTAATGCCGGCAAGAACCTTTTGGATGCCGTGTTCACGGAAAGTTCTCATGCCATTGTTAACGGATGCTTTCTTGATCGTATTACCATCTCTTCTCTGCATGATCAACGAACGGATGTCGTCGGTCACGATAAGAAGCTCGCCGATATTTGTACGACCTTTGTAACCCTTCTGGCCACATTGCGAACAGCCCATGGCTTTGCAGATATGTTGGCCGCGGGCATCTTCACGAGTGATACCTAAAAGCTGTAACTCGAAATCCGACGGTTCATGGGGAGCTTTACAGTGAGGGCAGAGAACCCTTACCAGACGTTGCGCGATCACACCCATAACTGAAGTCGCAATCAAGAAAGGTTCCACGCCGAAGTCGATCAAACGTGGGAAGGCGCCTGCCGAGTCATTCGTATGGAGTGTTGATAAAACTAAGTGACCTGTTAAGGAAGCTTGAATCGCTAGTTCCGCAGTTTCCAAGTCGCGAATCTCACCGACCATGATGATGTCAGGGTCTTGACGAAGAAAAGATCTTAACCCGGCCGCGAAGGTCAAGCCGATCTTCGCGTTGGTTTGGACCTGACCAATACCGTGAATACGTTGCTCTACAGGATCTTCCACAGTCAGGATGTTCACGTCAGGTTTGTTAAGTTTAGTCAAAGCACCGTACAGAGTCGTGGATTTACCGGAACCGGTTGGCCCAGTGACAAGCAAGATCCCGTCGTTCCGAGACAAAAGATCATCAAGGCGAGTCAGGTTGTCTTTCGAGAAGCCCAATTGCTCAAGCTCAAGAATAACTGTGGATCTATCTTGGATACGCATAACCACGCGTTCGCCATGGGCCGTTGGAACTGTGGAAAGACGAATATCAATGTCTTTGCCGCCGACTTTCAAAGGAATACGACCGTCTTGTGGCAGACGTTTTTCTGCGATGTTCAAGTTCGCCATGACCTTAATACGAGAGGTGATGGCGTTTTGTAGTTTTTTAGGTGGCTTAAAGACGTCCATCAAAACACCGTCCGTGCGGAAACGAACAGCCATGTCTTTTTCGTAGGGCTCAATGTGAATATCCGAGGCTTTTTCTTTGACCGCGCGGAAGAGAAGACTATTCACCATCTTGATGACGGGAGCATCGTCTTCGCCAGCCTCCAGAAGATCCACGATCGGATCATCAAGGTCATAATCTTCGTCTTCGATTTCATCGAGGCCGGAAAGATTGGCCGTGCTTTTTTCGTAAACTTTATTGATAGCATCCTGAACTCGAGTCGTCGTCGTAATCAACGGACGAACTTTTTTTCCGAAGAGAACCTTTAAGTCATCCAAGGCTTTCAAATTAACGGGATTGCTGGTCAGTGCAATCAATGAGTCGTTGTCTTCCTTATAAGGAAGAACATGGTGCTGTTTGGCATAGTTAATAGGGATATCACGGATCAAGTCGGCGTTGATGTCTGCGACTGGAATGTCCCGAATAAAATCCAGGCCCAGTTCTTTGCAAAGATCGGCGACGACTTCATCCGCCGTGGAAAATTCTTTCGCAGCCAAGGCTTCCCCAACGGTGACAGGTCTTACCACCGAAGGGTTCGCAAGCACAGAACGGATCTGGTCCTGTGACAAGGAGGTTGCTTTGGATAGAATTGTTTGAACATCCACGGAGGCCATCTTTACTCTTCTTTCGTACTATCGGTTGGAAGACCTTGAGCTTTTCTGTAGATCGGGTCCATCTTAGCACCGAATGGGTCTTTCCCACCCTGGGCTTTGATATAATCTAAACGATCATCAAGATTTTTCGAGATAATTTTATTCGAATCCGCAGGGCTTCTCACAATTTTTGGAGTCAAGAACACAACCATATTCGTTTTGTCTTTTTGGATTGTTCTGGATTTGAACAACCAACCCAAGATAGGAATATCGCCTAAAAGAGGAACTTTGATCACCGATTCAATATCTTGTTCTTTAATCAAACCACCCAGAATGGCGGTGTCGCCGTTGTTCACGTTGATCATTGTTGTGATGGAGCGTTTTGCCAACGGTTGCGTAGAGTCTTGGAAGGCCTTCGGTGTTGAAGCCGTAGACAATTGCGTCACTTGCTGTTTGATCTCCATGCGAATTGCATTGGAGGCCGGGCTGATAAACGGTTTGATGTGCAACTTGATGGTCGCATCTTCAAATGTTGGCGTTGTGATCGCGGAACCACCGTTGGATGGTGTGACGGTGTTAGATCCCGTTACAACTTTATCACCCACTTCGATTTCCGCTTCATTGTTATCCAATGCCATCAATGTTGGAGTCGACAAGATGTTGGCTTTTTTCGTCGTCTTCAAGAAGTTGATGAATCCCACCAAGCTCGGAATTGTCAGCTTTGTGTTCGTGACGGGATTAGTGACTTCAATTGTTTTACCAGAGCCAAAGCCAAGAACCGCACCCGTACCGCCAGTTGGATTTAAGAAATCAGTCAAGTTGACGTTTCCGTTGAAACCAACTTTGCCGTACCCGTTGCTGCCGTATTGGTAGTAACCAATACCCCAAGAGTCCCCATCAGAAGCACTCATTTCCATGATGATGGCTTCAACGTAAACTTGATCGCGAGCAATATCGATTTTAGACAGCAAGTTCAATACCATTTCGTAGTCTTGTTTGCTGGCTGTCACAACCAGACTGTTGGTTGTTTTATCCGCCGTGATTTTTACGTCGCCGCCAAAAATTTCCTGTTGCGCTTGCATTTGGCCACCCATCCCGATTGGGGACAGAAGACTTCCGCCAGTCGCTGGTTTTGGTGCGGCATCTTTAGTCACGCCAGATAAAGTTTGCGCGATTTTTTCAGCATCGCCATATTTTACGTAATAAACGTAGACGCCACCGGATTCTTCAGGGCGGATTTTGAAATCAAGCTGAGAGATCAATTTTTTAATACGAACAATGCCGGATTTATTACCCACAACGATGATAGAATTCGTTCTGTCATCCGGGATCGCCATAAAGAAGCTAGCACCTTGTTGCGCAGAAGTTCCCGCAGAGCGAGAAAAACGAGGCACGCCGGCTGTGAATGTTCCCGGGGCAGATCCTTGGGCTTTATTTCCTTTATTAACGATCTTATCTACAAGTTCAGCCAGATCTTTCGCTTTAGCGAATTTAATTGGAATCACTTCCAATTGCTCTTCAAATCCAGGAACGTCCAACTGACTGATGATTTTCATCACGCGGTCAATGTTGGAACCGTAGTCTGAAATGATGATGGAGTTTGTTGGTTCATAGATATTCATTTCGCCATCTTTAGAAGGCAAAATACGAAGATCACGGTTTACTTGTGCAG
>JBJTMR010000156.1:0-7958 GCA_046070625.1 Bdellovibrio sp.
CATGGATTTGTCTTTTTTGATTTGGTTTGGAAGTTGAAAAATACCTGTTACGAAAATAGATGCTTTCATCGCGTCCCCCTTGCGTTGTGAATTAGGGGTAAAGCAAGGAGGAAGCCAAGTTTATCTCAAGCAGAAACGGGGAAGAGCGGAAATCCTTAGACACCTGTTAGGTTTTTAACAACAGGCTTTTGAGCCTAACAGGGGTGTTATGTTTGAGATAGGAGCGAAGCTATTATTTCAGTGCTCGAGCCACCAAGCCTTGCAGATCCAAAGGTGCTTCCTGAAGATATCGTCCACACGCACTGGTAATTAATAGATTAAGATCTTGTTGGGCTTCTTTAAGCATGTCTTGTTGCCAAGAGTTCTCAGAGCCAGAGGTTTGGACTTCTTTTTTCAAAGTAAGCACCTTCTTTAATTCAACCAGGGTCGCTGTGTTGCATTTTCTTTGATAAAGATCTTTTTCGACGTCATCCTTAATTTGAAGTGACCTGTCCAGGGCTATTTGTCCCAAGGTTTCTTCCAGGATTAAGTTCAAGGATTTAGATTTAGTATTTACGGCAACGTAGATCTCTTGGGTGTCTTTTTGAGATTCCGGCGAAAGAGTGCTGTAGAATGAAATGAAGCGGCCGCTAAAGGTCAGAACTTCACCCAAAGTTTCAGCTTCCTTCTGAAGGAGTTGGTTGAGGGTAAGGATATATTTTAAGCAGGTTGTCGGGGCCTGAATTTCTTCATTCACTTTTTTGCAATTTGCACTGTAGGCCGTTGCAGCTACTTGTGAAAGCTCACTGATAGCTTTTGCGCGGTGTAAAAGATTTAGCACAGATTTCGATTCGTAGTTATATTGTGCTAATTGAAATTCAGATATTTTTTTATTTATTGATGTGATTTCTTCGATAGTCTTCAGGGCTTTGAGTTGAAACTCGCTGGATATGTATGCAGCTGCGATGTCTTGGCCAAGGACGATCATTTGTGCCGCAAATCCTGCAGGAGGAACGGCTAATGTGATAGCGGCCGCTACGGCATGGGCGCTTGCGGAATATCTTTGTCCCTCAGTTTCGGCACTGTTATAGGAATTGAGACTTTCGGCAATATTTATGACGGTGAGTGAAGTTGAGATGGTGCTGGTTGTGGATTTTGCTATTTCCTCCCCAGCCTTTTTCGCCACATAATGGTCCAATTGTTGAAGCACCCACTCCCGAGTCATCGTTGAAGTGTATTGATGGGCCATTTCTTCGATGATCAGATCTAAACCTGACTTACTACTTTCTGCAAATGCACGAGGAAACGCAAATAATGGAAACACTAGGAAAATACGAAAAAGATTTTTCATTTTAGTAGTTCCAGGTAGTAACGTTTTTGCGTGAAACAATTTCAATGCTTCCATGAGCAACGCTATTCAATAAAGTCAATGTCATTGGGGGAGCTTGCTCGCGAAGGTGGCCAAAAGTTTTGCCAACTAATTCGATTTGATTGCTACCGAACAATTCAAGATTTGCGGTAAAGACAGTTACTGACGAATACTTGGTCAAGCTCGCTGGGCCCGTCGTAGTTAAATGAACGTCGTGAAGTTCCAGAGTTGTTGCATGGATTTCAAACTCTCCAGCTGGGATAACGTGTTTTCCGCACAAGATTACTCTTTCGGCTTTAATCTTTAGTGGCAACTCAGTTGGGGGCTCAGCAGTCTCGCAACCAAAAGAAATGACTCCGGAGGGGGTTGTAAAAAGCATTTCGGCATATTTTGATGGTAGACGGGAAATTTGAAGATTGTCGCCTGCGGTATTGGCTTTTTCAATATTGATATGGACGTTTGCAGGAATGTTCACTTCTTCGTCAGAAATCATTTGAAGGATGACTGTGCCTGATGGGGCTTCCGCGGTCACTGTTCGTGGTGGTAGGTCTTCGGGTGTCGCTGGCTGATTTGAGTTTAATTGAGGGGCTTCTTGGCAAGCAGTCAGAATAACAAATAAAAGAGGTAGAACAGAGAGTGATTTCATTTAAAGCTCCGATTTAAGGGTTGCGGGGCACTATTGCAGTGCCCGTACCACAAGAAATCGAAGCCAAAACGTTTATATTAGATATGAAGTTCGTCCGGCGTCTTTATTCCAAGATTACGGACTAGGTTTTAAAAATACCTTTGCCGCCCATGTAGGCTTCGTATTCTTCAATAAACATGCGGGTTTGGTGGCCTGCATGTTCTCGGACCATTTGCGGGTCAATTCTGTTGGAAGAGGCCAGATTCGAGAAGCCTTCCAATAGGTGAGTGCAAATTGTGTCCCAGTATTTTTCATAAATAGGATCATTCAATAGCTGCTCAATAGATTTCATTAAGAGGGGCCAATTAATGTGTGCCGTATCTTCTGAGATAGCCGTCGAAAGATGAATAAAGGCCACTCCCTCATTTTTGGCGGAAAATTGAGGCTGTACTATTTTATCAAGCGTAAGATTCTCTGAAGTTTGACCTTCAATGAGTTTACTGATGACCATGCTAATTGTAGGTTGAGGAGTCGTCATTTTCTTTCCTTAGTGTTGGTGTTAAATAAAAAGATCTAGTTCCCACTCAGGGCTGCCAAAATGTCTTTAACGATATTTTCGACTGCTATGATGTCATCTTTGGTGCCTTTGGGATTATTCTTCAGCCAATCCATAAAAAAAGAAAGTGCATTATGGATTTTTTGTGAATGATCTTTGCCACCAACTTTTCCGCCTGTAAGTCGCTCCCAACGAAAGGCCGCCGCGGTACTTCCATTTCCGACACTTGATTCTTGTCGCCAGTACCATTCAACGGTATCGCGAAGTTTAGGGTCCTGTATTTTTGGATGCGCCATACTTTTACGCAATTCCGATAAATACTTTTCGTAAGTAGCACGACTTCGTGGATTCCCTTCCCTTTCAATTGTTTTGACGATGTGAGTATCAATTTTAACTGCTTGGCCCAGGGCCTTTTCAATCTTAAGTGAGATCTCAAGTCTCGCGACGACTTTAATTCCTTTCGCGATCTTAGAGCCAAATCCAAATGTAATTGCGCCCAATAAGGCGAACCCGCGGGTCCAATTATCTAGGTCTTCGTTGGTGACGATATTCTTTCCAGTGAAAGCTTCGTAGGTGTCGCGAATCGGTCCTGTGACTGGATCTAGTCCCAGGGCGATATCTGCGAACGCCTCTGCGTACTTTACAAAAGCCTGTGCACTCAGATCGTCGCCCCCAGCAGAGGCAGCGTCGGCGTTCTTAATCATCCGCAGACCTAAAGTTCGTGCCTCAATTCTTTTTGGAACGGTTGAGCGATTGAATCTTAAGATGCTTTCTAGCTCTTTGAGGTGAGCGACAATTTCGCGATCGTCACTGGCAAACTCCGAGGTTGCAATATCTCCAGAAAATGTGACAACAGATTTAAGAGACTCCGCAATTGAAGTCATGTCTTTAGCTGCTTGCAGAGCGATCGCTCTTTTCCCTTGTTCGATTTGTGAGAAGTTCGACTCGAGGGCCTGAGTGTTTTTAGAGATCTGTTCATTGAGCTTATTTACTTTATCCAAGTAATTATCAGTATAGATTAACCCTCTATAAAGGGCGTGTACGGCGCCTGTGGTGAAGGCGCTTGTGACAGCTTGGCCGTGAATGCCATCAAAAGTACCAGATGCTCCGGTGATCGGAGACGGAGGTTGGTTGACATTGTTCTCGGTCGGCGCTTGATCCCTTATTGGTGAAAGATAACTCCAGTGTGTCTTATTGTCAGAGTCCCATCCTGCAAAAATTGCGGAAATCCACACAGACTTTTCCGAGTCATAAAAGTAGTACTGGGCGCCGAGCTCAAAATTTGTATCCGGATTAACATCTAGGGTGAATGTGTAACCATCGGAGGTTTCGGAATGAACGGTGATCGGGACCGTTTGGTTCTTAGGCCATTCCGCGGCAAAGCTGTTTGCGACATAGATGAAGGCAATTAGAAACGAAATGAATGTTCTCATGGTAATTCCAATAGTCTTTCTTCAATGGAGCCAATTTTGGAGTCTAAAGAATCAATTTGATTTTGCAAACTTTGACGAACCCCTTCTGACTGTGCTTGCAGTTTCAAACTGACCATAAAGGCTTTCTCGTACTTTTCGGAATCCGACATTTCTTGATCTCCGGATCCTGCGACCTCGTTGATGAGAGTAAACCAATTATCCTTCACTTGGGGATCCACTTCTGAGAGTTTCTGCAATTCAGACAGTAAAGCTTCTTTCCTTAAAAGACCTTGATAAAGGTCCCCAGCTAAAGTGGAAACCTTGGCAAATGTGGCAGAGCGATCGTTCATTTGGGTCAAAATGGGCTGAAGTTTTTGTTTTTGTTCCTTCAGCATATTAAGATGAACGATCAGAGATGCTCTGAGATTTTGTTGATAATCTGATTCAAGCTGCAGTTTGAACTCTGCAGCTTTCTTTTCATAGTTGAGCTTTAGCTGATTTATTTCGCCCTCCATCTGAGCGATGAAAGTTCCCATCGATGCGGCATTAGCCGCAAATAGAATACCTCTATCTAAGTCGCTGATGGCGAAAGTATTTAAACTCAAAAGGGTTATGGATAATACAATGAACTGCTTCATTATTATTGTTTTTCTAAGTTGTATTGTTTTTGGGCTGTATCAAATTCAGCTTGAGCTGTGATGCATTTCAATTCGTTAGCACTGAGCTCTTTGTTTACGTCATGGAGTTGTGCTTTGATATAAGTAGAAAGTGCATCAAGAGATTCATTTCTTAACATATATATAAGATCAGTTAGTAGCTCCGTTTTTGAACGGCTCACTTGAAGGCTGAGTTTGTCTATGTCTTCATTCAGTTGTTGCACAGCCAAGGGTAAATCTTGATTCACGGTGTTTTCGAATCTATCGGCTGCATTGCGGGTGTCTTGAATTTCCAATGCCGGGGGAGTTGTAACTCCGCGTTCCGCTAAAGCATTGCGCCACTTTAGCTGAGTAGCTATGGCTGATGAGGTAGCGTCGAGGAATTTTTTGAAATTTTCTAAAATGGTATTTTCATCACGAATTGTTTTTAGATAGGTTGCTGAAGACTGCATAGTGTCTTCAAGCAGTTTAATGCGACTATTTTGTTCAAGGTACTGATAGTGAAGTTTGGCGGAAGCGACGTCGGATTCGTATTTTTCTCTGGCTTCCTTTTCTGCTTGTTTTAGTTGGTCATGTTTAATTTTTTCGCTGTAGCAAAGGGTCGCAATGCAAGCATGGGCTGTGCCCACGTTTGCAAGAGTTTGGCGATTTGAATCAATAATGTTGGTAATACCAGTTGCATTGCCAACTGCAGAGATTACATCACTAACGCCTTTGGAAATTTCTTTCCCCATGTGTTTTGCACCTTCAATGACTTCCACAACGACTTTAGGATCGTCACCCTTAACATCGACATTGATGATGGGGATCGAAAAAGACCAGGCAAAGGATTGGCTACTGATAAGGATTGAAAGGGGAAGGGAGATCCATGTTTTTTTCATAAAAGTTCCTTTTTTGAACTTGTGGTTTAATATCGCGATCAAAGTATATTCCAAGCTTTGTGCCATCGATTTTTATACTTTTGGAAAATGGATATATTAGAGAAATTAGGTATTTAGATAAATTGGGAAGATTTTGTTCTTATAGTTGAGTCTAAGAATTGAGATAAATCCGATGTTTCGGATAGATATCCGTATCAGGGATCTCGGGGTAACTAGATCCTGGTTCATGATGTGAGTTAGAGGGGGAGCTACACCGTTTTCGGGGTTGTTGGTCGTCTACTTTGGGCAAGGCAATCCCATTTGTCTCGCGGCTAAGGAGTTGTGGGTCTGGCAAAGAACTCGCAGGTTCTTGATGTCATTTGTTCCGCCCAAGGCGATTGGGTGGCGATGGTCTATTTCTAACTTATATTTGGAGCCGCATTTTCGTCGCGTCTTAGGGTTTTGATACTCGCAGCAATTGTTGGCTTTCGTTAAAAGTGCTCGTTTTGTATGAACGGAAATATACTGACGCGCTTTTGTTGGTGATTTATGTGCTGATGTATCTATGGTTGAAGTTGGTTCTCGTCCTGGAGATTCTCTTTTGACGGGGCGGTTCTCCGTAGCGGCGGCGGAGTGCGTTGGTTGTCGTCCCATGAGTTTGGATTGGTTAAACTTTTTCGCAAGGGTTGCGATGACGTCGGATAAACTTCCATCAGGACAAATATGGGACAGGAGGTTTTTGGCTTGTGCTAGCTCTGCAAATTGTTGCTGGGTTAAAGTAATTTCAAGTCTTACAGATTCATCCTGCTGGGGTTTGACTCGCTCCTGAAGTTCAACAGGTAAATTCATTTCTAAAGACAAGGTTTTTTGAGTCTCAAAGGAGCTCTTGTTTTCGAGCTTTGTTAAAACGTTTAATGTCTGTTCGATAGAAAATCTTTCCCCATTCTTCGCGCTTTCCTTTAAGCATTTTTGAACTTGAGTGAGTTGAGATAAGTTCAAAGAACCATCTTCAATCTTTTCAGCTACGACAGGTATCTGTTTTAAGAGGCGAGCAGATTGCAAGCGGCGGTAGGCCGCAGATTCAGAATAGCCTAAGCCTTTAGTTAAATAGGAATACATCCCATCAAATCCCAGGTCCGCATATAGCTTGCGAGAATCAATCTCCGAGATATGCAGTAAAACTAGGTGCATGACTTTGCGCTCAGTTCGAATAAGTTTTTGCATTCTCAAGATGAGTTCATCATTAGAAATATTTTGCAGTGCCATAGCTATTCTCCATTGGAAGTTCTGGAATGAGGTGACTATAACACGGCCTTTTCAGAGTGATTTTTGGTGGTTTTTAAGTTGGTAGCGTGCCCCTCAGCTCGGCGACGAATAAGTCGTTATTCGCTCACAAACGACCCTTGTGGGGAAATGTTTCAATCAACGAGAAGGATCGAGGAAAGTAAAATTAATGCCAGCAGAGAGGGAAATAGAAATAAACAAATGCCCCTCAAGAGAAATTTCATTACAAACGATTTATCAACGCAAAGCTTCTCCGCTACGCGGCCATTCTATAAAGATGTCACCTTATAAAGGAGTCATAGCGTCACCTCTTTTTGAATGCCAGGGCTGTCGATGTGACTGGTGCTAAATATGGGGTAAGGTCAAAGTTGCCTCTAAAAGCTAAGGGTAAATAGTACGTTAAAGATACTTCAGAGCGGAAAATCAATACGATCCAGAGGGGCCTTTGAGGGGAAAAGACATTTGAGTATTGACCAAGTGCTCAGGCGATACAATGATTCAAGCATGGATTTGACTGTCGAAATTTATGAATTGTTAGGAGTTTCACCTGAAGAGGCCGATAAAAAGGCATTAACTCTTTTGAGCTTAGCGCAAACTCAGAATGAGAAAGACACGATAAGTTGGGCGAGAGGCTATGTCTTGGTTGAACTAAAGAAATTTAGTGAGGCTTTGGATATTTGGCAGGGGATTTTTGATCGAACCCATGATCACAAGGCTCTTCATCAAATTGGCTTTGTGCATAGAAGTTCTGGCAATCTTTCAATGGCCGTTAACATCTTTAACCAAGAGCGATCCTTGATTTCAAGTGATGACACCAAATCTCTCGCAATAAATCTGTATGAGCAGTCTTACTGCAATTTTCTTTTAGGTTATATGCGAAAGGCACATGAGTTTCTTTGCCACTATGAACGCTTGAGTGTGAATGAGGTCGACTTTGTTGAAAGGGGATGCTTTTTTAGGCTTAGGGGAGATCTTTATAAATCCAGTGATAAAAATATAGCGAAAGCCGCATATGAAGAAAGTTTGAAGTTCTTCATGCAAGCTCAAGACGATGTTTCGGTTCTGGAGATCAAAGAAAGATTATCAGGTTTATGAGACTCTAAAAGCCTCTAATAACGAATCCCCTGCGCCCGAAAAGCTGCGGCTTCCACAAGTCCACCCAGTACCGAATGGAAATGCGCTTGTGTTTGCAGTTTTTCTTTCCCAAAGCGATTTTC
>JBJTMR010000157.1:0-2385 GCA_046070625.1 Bdellovibrio sp.
GGCGCCGGATTTTACGGCTGGAAAATGATTGGCTACCATAAAGTCGGAGTCGATCTCAGCCCCGAACAAGAACGGTATCAAGAGCTTTACGAACGGGAAGTCCCGTTTGTGCCCCCTCGCGAGCATAGAAACGAGCAACCTCCGATGTTTCACTGAGTTGCTCTTTAAGTTCTAACGAAGGGCCAAGTCATGATTATTCTTAGATCGGGAGACACCGTCTCCACCTGGGCCGTAACGGAAAGTTTCAAAGAGTTTCGTTCTTTGCAGAGTGATATTGATTGTGATGTTTGTGTTGTCGGAGGGGGGATTGCGGGGATGACGACCGCATATCTTCTTGCGAAACGGGGCAAGAGCGTCTGTGTTCTGGAAAGTTCTCAAGTTGGCAGTGGACAGACCGGACGTACAACAGCCCACTTTACGGCGGCTATTGACGTTCGTTATTTCGAACTAGAGAAAAGCCATGGAAAAGAAAAGTCGCGACTGGTGGCCGAAAGTCATTCTGCCGCCATTGACTTGGTCGAAGGAATTATTGAACAAGAGAATATCAGCTGTGAACACGAACGAGTTCCCGGCTACTTGTTTGCCCGCGACGATCAACGACCTCAGCTGTTGCAGAAAGAATTGGCAGCATGTCATCGGGCGGGATTGAACGAGGTTAAATTGTTAGAAAAATCTCCACTGGATTTCTTTGACCTGGGGCCTACTTTGCAATTTCCACAGCAGATGCAGCTTCATCCTCTTAAATATATCAATGGCTTAGCAAAAAGTATCCTTGCCCATAAAGGACAAATCTTTTCCGATACTCATGTTGTAGAGACCATAGGCGGAATCAAAGCTGCGACGCGTACTCAACGCGGATTCACAGTTCGATCTAAGGCCGTCGTGATTGCGACCAATACGCCGATCAATGATCTTGTAGCCATACATACGAAGCAAGCTCCTTACAGAACGTATGTTTTAAGTTTTGAAATCGCGAAAGGAACGATTGCGCATGGGCTCTATTGGGATACCCTAGATCCATATCACTATTTTCGCTTGGAACGCTCCGATCAAAACCATGATCTTTTGATCATTGGCGGTGAAGACCACAAAACGGGCCAAGAAGAAAATCCCGAGAAACGATTTTCAGAATTAGAAACCTGGGCGCGAGGACATTTCCCCATGGCGGGCGAAGTCGTGAATCGATGGTCGGGACAAATCATGGAATCTATCGATGGATTGGCATTTCTTGGTCACAATCCCATGGATAAGAACAATGTTTATGTCATTACTGGAGATTCGGGAAGTGGGATGACCCACAGTACGATCGGAGCAATGATTGTCTCCGATCAAATAATGGGACAAAAGAATCTGTGGGAAGAACTGTACAACCCCTCCAGAATTCCCATCCGAGCGATCAAGGAATTTGTTAAAGAGAATACCAATGTGGCTCTTCAGTACGGACAATGGCTTGTGGCGAAGTCTCACGCGGATATTCAGAACCTTCCCGTCGGAGAAGGCACTGTATTCCGGCATGGGCGAAGCATGATTGCCGCATACAAAGATTCTCAAGGCGACGTGGAGCTATTGTCGGCAGCCTGTCCCCATCTGGCTGGTGTCGTTTCGTGGAATAAGGTTGAAAAATCTTGGGACTGTCCTTGCCACGGGTCGCGTTTTGATTGTCATGGTCAGGTCATTGAGGGACCTGCTTTTTCAAATATGCACAAAATAAAACAGGATGATTTTACCGCTGCGCAATCAAACCCTGAGCGGAGTGTTGATCTTTAGCACGATCTTATTGCGAGACTTGATCGAGGCATTTTGTGGGCATATTTCTTGGAAGATAAGGAGTCTTTATGAAATCACTACTAGTAGTTTCTGCTATCTTTATGACGGGATCGGTGTTTTTGGGATGTTCTCATAAGGAACCGAAGCCCGAAATGCACAGGGTAAGCTCGGCGGCACAACAGACCGCACAGAAAGAAGATGCCTCCTATGTGACGGAATTTTCTTTTAAAAAGGGTTCCGCTGTGTTGACTGAAAATGCTAAAAGCGATTTGCGCAGAGTTATCTCCGATGCGAAACAAAACTCAAAAATCAAAGAAGTCAAAGTTATCACCTGGAGCGATTCAGAGTATCCTTCTTCTAGAACCAAAAAATTATCCTCCAGCGAAAGAGACCTCGTAAAAAAACGCAATGATGCTATTCGCGACTACATGAAAAGCTATAGCAATCGATTAGACGTGGATACTTATAGCATGGCCGAGCGCCCAGGAGTTCTTCAGGAGATGTTTAATACCTCCGACGCTCGTATTAAAAAATCGATGCAAGATGCGGGAATTGCAACCACGGAATCTCCTTACAGATCAGCACCGAAGTCTTCTAAGTCCGTTGTGATGGTCGTTA
>JBJTMR010000158.1:0-40868 GCA_046070625.1 Bdellovibrio sp.
GGCATTCTTCTTCAAGTTCATTGCGTTCCTCTTCGATTACCCAGCACATCTTTTAGGGAAATCTGTCCTAGAAGCTGAATCTCTTCGCCCCCTCTTTGTAAGCATGTACAATATGCCCTTCGTCCCAATGACTCGCTTTAATAATAGCATCGTGATGGGCTCGATGGTTGTCTCTGTTTTGTTATTCCCTTTTGCTTTTTACGGATTTAAAGCATTGATCGTTGCCTATAGAGCAACAGTGGTTGCTCGCTTTAAAGGTACCAAAGTTTGGAAGGCCTTCACCGCTACGAAAATTTACAACTGGTATACCAAATACGACGAACTTTACGGCTAGGACTGTGACATCATGAAAAACGAAATCAATACACCAGCTAAAAAGAAAAAAAGCATTATTCGTTGGGGTGCTCTAATCCCCTTTGTTATTATCTGTTTGATTATCGGAATTTATTTCCACTTCTTCTTCGACACACACCTTCGCCGTGGAATGGAATGGGCAGGATATAAAGCTCTCGGATCTGAAGTTAACATTGGTCAGCTTGAAACCAGCTTTTTCAATGCCAGTATTCGCATTCAAGGAATCGAAATCACTGACTCAGAAAAACCCACTCACGATTCTGTGAAAATTGGCGACATCCGATTCGGAATGTTGTGGGACGCCTTGCTGCGTGTAAAATTCGTCATCAACGAAGCGGCTATTGAACAAATCGAATTTGGCGTTAAAAGAAAGTATCCTGGCAAAGTAGCACCTCCGCCACCTGTATCTAATGAGCCCGGAGTTCTTGCCAAAGTCGGCGAAAATGTGAAGGCCCAAGCACAAAAAGAAATTGATGCCCGTTACGGTCAAAATGTTTTAGGTGATGTGATCAATATGCTCGGTGGAGCAGATCCAAATGCGCAACTGCAGAAGCTACAAGAATCCTTGCCTTCGAAGGCCATGATTGAAAAGTTCCAAAAAGACCTGCAAGCCAAACAAACAGAATGGGATGCGCGTCTTAAATCTTTGCCACAAGGTAAAGACATTCAAGCCCTGGGTGATCGCCTTGGGAAAATTCAGTATAAAGACTTTAAATCTCCTCAGGAACTATCGGCCGCTTTGCAACAGTTCGATAGCATTCACAAGGATGCCGATAGCAAGTACAAACAAATCCAATCAGTCAGCGATGACCTGGGCAAAGATTTGAAGAACATGCAAGCGCAGTATGGTGACATCGAAAAACAGATTAAGATTGATATCAAGTCTTTAGAGCAACACTTTCGCATCCCTCAAATAGATGCCAAAGCTCTGACAATGGCAGTCTTTAACCATTACCTTGAGCCCTATAAAGCCAAATTTTTCCGCTATAAAGCTTTGGCAGAAAAATATTTACCGCCAAAATACTTGAAAAAGGGCCAAGCTAAAAATGAAGAGGAAGAGGTTGCCATTCAACCCCATCCTCGCGAAAAAGGTATTTCCTATGAATTTGGTCGCCCGAATTCATATCCAATGTTTTGGATGAAAAGAGCCGTGATTAGCTCTCAAGCTGGAGTCACTCCTAACTCCGGCAATGTTAAAGGGGAAATCTTGGACGTAACATCCAACCAACTCCTTGTCGGTCGTCCAACAATTGCAACTTTGTCTGGAGACTTCCCTGCCATGGAGATCTTTGACTTCTTGGTTAAGCTCTCTTTAGACAATCGCAAAGATGACTCTGTGATCGATTACACCTTCAAAGTCGGCTCTTACTCGATCGAAGGTAAAGAACTTGTTCAATCTCCCGAGGTCAACATCGCCTTCAATAAGGCGACCGGAACAATGGCCGTGCAAGGTTCTGTCATTGGTCTAAAAAATCTATCCGTTAATTTCGACAACACGTTTAAAAAAATTGATTACAAGGTTTCCTCTACCAATGAAGTTGCCGACCAAATTTTGAAAACTGTTTTTGCGGGTATTCCCGTCGTCACTTTAACCGCTGAAGGAAAAGGCGATTTACCCAATGTGCCGCTTTCCATCAATTCGAATCTAGGTCCCGAGCTTCAAAAAGGATTTGAAAAGCAAATCCAAGCTAAAATTGAAGAAGCTCGCAAAAAGATCCAGGCTTATGTCGACCAGGAGATCGGCAAACAGAAAGCTCAAGTTGAAGCACAAATCAACCAACTCAAGTCCCAATTTGATGGCGAAGTTAAGAAAGCTCAGGCTCAATTAGACACTCAGAAGAAACAAGTCGAAGCAAAGGTTGAAACCGCTAAAAAAGATGCGGAAAACCAAGGACGAAAGAAATTGGAATCTGAGGGCCAAAAAGCCCTCGATGACCTCAAAAAGAAATTCGGCTTTTAAAAAAAGCCCCTGCAAAACAGGGGCTTTTTTATACCTTGATCAGAATATTCTTTAGCAATGACATATTATAGGGGTACCTCTCAGGGAGCTTCGGTCGTGGATGCCACACAAGACCGACAACCTTTATCCCTGCGTAACACCTGGGCGGGATTCGATTTTCGAAACGTAAGAGTTAAGTTACCAAAGTCCCCATGAATTCGCTTTGGAACGAGCCACAAACCACTTCAACTTCGGTTTGCAATGTGGATATTCCCATTCCAATTACTCCATCAACAGTTAAAAGTTCTTCAGTTATGATCATTATCGCTCGTTTGTTCGAGTCGTTTATTTTTACCTATTTCATTTTGAAATGGTTGTGCTGATACACTGCTCTGTTTTGTCTAAATCTTCCTTTGGGCTTTATTTTGATTTGTTCATTCAACAACTACGATGTTCCAAAGTTACGTCAATTCATTATACAGAAGCTGACTAGTACTTCGACGGTATTTCACAACTTACTGTAATCATTAGATATTTTTACTCGCTTTCTGTCTCACCCTCTTTTTTTTGTTAAACGAATCGTGCTAGCCTTAATAACAGGAGAAGCATATGGAAAGAGCCGAAGTAAAAATGTTAGTAGCTTTAGGTCTGGTCACATCTCTTACAGCTTGTGCAAAAATGAATTTCACACAAGTCGCAGAGCAAAGCTCTTCGGCCATCAGCACCAATAAGACGGTGAACATTTCAGAGGTGGTCGCTTACGGCAATAAGCAGGTCGACTTCCTCCTGGTGTTTGATGACTCCAACTCTATGCTGCCTGACTTGCAAAAACTCGCCGCTGGACTTGGCTCCTTTGTATCGTCACTAGAATCCAGCAACATTGACTGGCAGATGTGCGTAACAACTACTCGAAGTAATACTGTAAATGGCCAACCCGTTTGGGGCATATCTCGCGACTGGGTCGGATATACGCCAGTTGGCGGCGCACCATCTTATTTATTGAAAAAGGGAACACCGAACCTCGACAGTATCTTTACTAATACTGTGAACTCCCTGCCTATCGGAGGAACAGGTTCTTCGGATGAACGCGCGATTAAGGCTTCCTATAACCATTTCGTGGATGCCCCCAATAATAACTGCTATCGTGCCGGCGCGGCTGTTTCCGTCATCATAGTTTCCAATGAAGATGAGCGCTCGGTGGGCGGAGATCCTACCAAAGTTAAGAGCACAGATGCGACGGGATCATATCAACCACTTGAAGCTGAAGATATGCCCGCAAATCTATTGTCCATGGCTCACAGCAGATTCGGAAGCGACGTGCGCTTTACCTTCAATTCGATCATCGTGAAGCCAGGTGATTCCGCCTGTGAAGCGAACGAAGATGCAAATGCATCGTCACCAAGCCACCCAGGTTTTGTTTATGCTCAAATGTCAAATCTGACCGAAGGCGGGATAGGGAACATCTGCGATGCGAACTTCACAGATAGTTTAAACACCTTCAAAGACAAGATTGTAAACTCGATGTCGCATCTGACACTGCAATGTGAACCAGACCCAAGTACCGTCAAAGTGAATGTAAATGGGAAAAAGTTTACTGCCTTTTCAGTAGAGAAAAAAACCTTGAAGTTTAAATCACCACTCATCGAAGGAACGGCGCTCAATCTGGCTTTCGACTGCAAATAGACGAAAATTCAACTAGCAACCGGCTCGGAAATAAGCGCCTCTCAAACTTGCCTAAAAAAAGAAAAGCCCTATCTAATCATCAGATAGGGCTTTTGTTATTTTGCTCCCAAAAACTAGTTACCCATAGATTGAGTCTGGATTTCTTTTATTTTTTTAAGAGGCTCTGAATATACGCCACAGAATCTTTGGTATACCAATCAATAGATCCAACAAGCTTTTTCACCAATTTGTGATCTGCCCCCAGTACCAAGGATTCTGGCAGCCTAGTGACATCAAACATTTTCATTTTGGAACGATCTTGATCAAACACGATCTTAATATTCTCAGTTTTCAACTCGGGAAATGACTTCAGAAAGATCTGAATGTCCTCCTCGTTGCTGTCCCCGGATACTGCAATCAACTGGACATCACCCTTAAACTCTTTAATGAGTTTGATCAATGAAGGCACTTCTTCAACACAAGGCCCACACCATGAAGCCCAGAAGTTCAAGATGACAACCTTACCTTTGAACTGTTCAAGTTGAAATTCTTCACCACTTAAGGTCTTCGCGGTGAAATTGGGCACACCATTCTTTTCCATCTCCTCCAGCCGGGAAATTGTCGTGGGAGCCTCTTCAACCCTAGGCACAAAGAAGTGTTTAAAACTCCAAACTGCGAGCCCTCCTAGAATCAATACGATGACTAATGCCTTCAAGTGCTGTTTCATAGCTTCTCCTTGCACACAAAAGACCAAGTTAATCCTCTTAGGCACATGGAGCAAGCTCACAAAAAGCTCCTAAGGGAGGATCATTTAAAACGCTTCAAAGACGCCTCTGAGGCAGAACTTCCATAAAAGCAAAAAGACCCGATTGAAAATAAAAAAACCCAGGTTTCCCCGGGTTTTTTAAAAACTTAGTTTTGATTGTCAGAACTATGCGCGAGCAGTAACTCGTGATTGTTTTTGAGTTTTCTTAACCGTTTTTTTTCTTGCAGCTACTGCTTTAGTAGTCGCTTTTTTTGCCTTCGCAGCAACTTTTTTGTCACCTTTAGCATCTGCTTTTTCAGCTTTCGCTGCTTTTGCAACACCTTTAGTTTCGAAATCGTAGTCTACAAATTCAAGGAATGCCATCTCAGCAGTGTCACCTGGGCGACGACCGATTTTGATGATACGAGTATAACCACCTGGGCGATTTTTGAAGCGTGGCGCGATATCTTTCATGATAGCACTTACAACAGCTTTATTTGGGTAGCGAGACAACAACAAACGAGTCGTGTTCAAGTCACCTTTTTTACCTAGAGTGATTGCTTTTTCAGCATGACGACGAGCTTCTTTAGCGCGATCAACTGTTGTAGTGATACGGCCGTGCTCAACTAGAGACTCAACCAAACCACGGAACAAAGCTTTTCTTGGGCCAGATTTACGATCGAAATGCTTAACTCTTCTTCTATGTGAACTCATTTTATTCTCCGATTAGAACGCAACGACCGTACAAGGTATCGTTACGATAGAACACTCTAGCGAAATTGCTAAGTGTCACTTTTTGGAGGCATCATGCCTCAACAGCTCCCCGAGAGGAGCTGTTACCAGTATTAACCACCTGCTTGGTGATTATTGTTGGTTAGTGCTCTCTCTCTTTTGAGGAGGCTGACTTGGATCCCAACCTGGAGGTGGCCAGCCATCGATTTTCATACCGAGGCCAAGACCCATCTCGCCCAAGATCTCTTTGATCTCGTTAAGAGACTTACGTCCAAAGTTTTTAGTTTTAAGCATCTCTGCTTCAGAACGAACAACCAACTCACCGATGTAACGGATATTAGCGTTTTTCAAGCAGTTCGCAGAGCGAACAGAAAGCTCAAGGTCGTCAACAGAACGGAACAAGTTCTCATTCAATGTTGGAGAGCCAAGCTCACGAGATTCTTCAACTGGTTCCATGCTTTCATCGAAAGTAAGGAAGATTTGAAGTTGTTCTTTCATAATTTTAGATGAAAGAGCCACTGCTTCTTCCGGTTTCAATGAACCGTCTGTCCAAACTTCCAATGTCAAAGCATCGTAGTCAGTTCTTTGACCAACACGTGCATTTGAAACGTTGTAGTTAACTTTACGGATTGGGCTGTAAAGAGCATCAACACCGATAAAGCTTACTGGAAGATCAGTTTCTCTGTTTTCAGTCGGAACGTATCCGCGACCGAAGCTAACAACGATTTCCGCGCTGAAAGTAGCGTTCGCACCCAAAGTAGCGATATGGTGATCTGGGTTAAGAACCTCGATCTTATCAGATACTTGGATATCAGCAGCTGTTACTTTGCCAGGACCTTTTTTATTGATCTTCAAAGTCAAAGAATCAGCTGTGTATTGTTTGAAACGTACTTCTTTAAGATTCAAGATGATGTCAGTAACATCTTCAAGAACGTCCGGGATCGTTGTGAACTCGTGCAATACGCCTTCGAATTTAACCGCAGTAATTGCAGAACCCATCATGGAGCTAAGAAGAATTCTTCTTAGGGAGTTACCAAGAGTAACCCCGAAGCCTCTTTCGAGGGGACGGATAATGAATTTTGCGTAGTCATCACGAAGAGTATCACGATCAACCTCAAATCCCTTTGGCTTGATCATCTCTCTCCAAAACTTATAATAATGCTCTTGCATGGGTCCCCCGAGAGGTTAAATTATCTTGAGTAGTATTCAACGATCATGTTTTCTTCAACTGCAACTGTTACATCTTCACGATTCGGAAGATCTTTAACAGTACCTTTGAAGGCACCATGATCAGCTTCAAGCCATGCTGGAACTGAACGTCTAGCAACGGATTGAATAGCAGCTTGAACTTTAGCCACTTCGCGGCTTTTTTCAGCTACTTGGATAACATCGCCCTTTTCAACAAGGATACTTGGGATGTTAGCTCTCTTACCATTCAACAAGAAATGGTTATGCTTAACAAGCTGTCTTGCTTCGCGGCGAGAGTTTGCAAAACCCAATGCATAAACAACGTTATCAAATCTCATCTCAAGAGATTTAAGAAGCTCAGTACCAGTCAATCCTTTTGAACGGCTAGCTTCATGCACGTATTGTACGAATTGTTTTTCAGAAACACCGTAGTATCTCTTAGCTTTTTGTTTTTCACGCAATTGAAGTGCAAATTCAGAGAACTTCAAACGAGATTGACCATGTTGTCCTGGCGGATAAGGTCTTCTTTCGAAAGAACATTTATCTGTGTAACAACGGTCACCCTTCAAGAAAAGTTTCACGTTTTCGCGACGGCAAAGTCTACATACGCTTTCGTTAATGCAGCTCACGATATACTCCTTAGATTCTTCTACGCTTAGGTGGACGGCAACCGTTATGTGGAACAGGAGTGATATCTTTAAGAGTCAAGATTCTCATACCTGTAGCAGCCAATGCACGAATTGCAGGCTCACGACCAGCGCCTGGTCCTTTTAGATAAACGTCCACAGATTTCATGCCTGCTTCCATAGCCTTCTTTGCAGCATCTTCTGCCGCGACTTGAGCTGCAAATGGAGTACCTTTACGGCTTCCTTTGAAACCGAGGTGACCTGCAGAGGACCAGGACACGGTAGCACCGTTTGGATCAGTCATCGTGATGATAACATTTCCGAAACCAGCTTGGATGTAGCAGTTCCCTTGTGGAACGTTTCTTTTTACTTTTTTCTTAGCAACTGTCTTGTTTTTATTTTCAGTGTTCATCGCTAACCTTTATTATACGGCTTTTTTCTTATTCGCTACCGTCTTCTTAGGACCTTTACGAGTGCGTGCATTAGAACGAGTGTTCTGACCACGAACTGGCAATCCTTTACGGTGGCGAATACCACGATAGCAATTAAGATCCATCAAACGTTTGATCGACTGACCAACTTCACGGCGAAGATCACCTTCAACTTTGAAGCTTTGTTCGATGATGCCACGGATTTTTGCAATATGCTCGTCTGTCAAACCTTCAGTTCTTAGAGTTGAAGGAATGCCTACTTGCTTGCAAATCATAGCCGCACGAGGACGTCCAATGCCGTAGATGTAAGTCAACGCGATTTCAATGCGCTTATTTCTAGGTAAGTCGACACCAAGAATACGTGCCATGATTAACCCTGCCTTTGCTTATGTTTAGGGTTTTCGCAGATAACGCGAATAACGCCTTTTCTTTTGATAACTTTGCACTTATTACAAATTGCTTTTACTGATGGTCTTACTTTCATAACTGTCTTCCCATACTTGCTATATTTTAGCCTCAAAAAGGAGGCTAAATTCCAGCAAAAATA
Organism: Bdellovibrio sp.; assembly: GCA_046070625.1. Lineage (GTDB taxonomy): Bacteria > Bdellovibrionota > Bdellovibrionia > Bdellovibrionales > Bdellovibrionaceae > Bdellovibrio. The sequence continues at coordinate 8,225 of JBJTMR010000158.1, forward strand.
CAAACGCGGTTCGGCACGCTAACACCGAGAACCATTAAAGTCTAGAGATAAAATAACACAGCAGCCTTACTTTATTATTTTTTCGATCTCTAAATAGACTTCCTCGGTGCCTCTATTACCGTCCACTTGAATGTACTTGCCTGATTTTTTATAAAACTCTTTTAGTGGGCTCGTGAATTCCTGGTAGGTTTTAAGGCGAGTTTCAATAACGTCTGCCTTATCATCATTGCGTTGAATAACTTCACCGCCGCAGTTATCACAAATACCTTCCGTCTTAGAAGGCTTACTGACTATATGGTAGACAGCCCCGCAACTTTTACATACGCGTCTACCCGTTAATCGATCCATCAAAATTTCCATTGGAACTTCCAAAAAAATGGCTTTTCCAATAGAAAGTGTCATTTTATTCAATAGACCATCCAAGGCTTCAGCTTGCGCCACAGTTCTTGGAAAGCCGTCGAGGATAAAGTTTTTTACGCCCTTTTGGAGAACTTCTTCAACCATACCGATAACAATGCTATCTGGTACAAGTTGCCCTTTATCCATGTACTCCTGAGCTTTTTTTCCAAGGTCAGTTTGACCTTTGATCGCTGCTCTAAAAAGATCCCCAGTACTGATTTGTGTCATATCCAAGCGCTTAATCAAGAGCTCAGACTGAGTACCTTTACCGGCCCCTGGGGCACCAAACAGGATCAAGTTCATTAAAATTGAACCCTTCTGCTACGAATTTTTGTACCCTTCATGAAACCCTCATATTTTTGAGTGATCATGTGAGATTGGATTTGTTGCGCAGTATCTAGAGCAACACCTACCAAGATCAATAAGCTCGTACCACCGAAGTAGAACGGAACATTTAATTGGTTAGCCAAAATACCTGGAAGAATACAAATAGTAGACAAATAAATGCAACCTAGAACATTTACGCGCTCAAGAACCTTCTGAATGTATTCAGCAGTACTTTTACCAGCACGAACTCCAGGAATGAAGCCACCGTACTTTTTCAAGTTATCAGCAACATCATTCGGATTGAATACGATCTCAGTGTAGAAGAATGAGAAGAATACAATTAAAGCCACGAACATGATATTGAAGATAGTACCTGATGGATTCAAAGAATCCTGCAGAGCCTTCAACCAAGGAACGTGAACAAATTGAGCCATAGTTGCCGGAAACATCAACAATGAGCTCGCGAAAATTGGCGGAATAACGCCAGAGAAATTAATTTTAATTGGAAGATGGCTTGTTGGGGTTTGCATGGACTGCATACCGCCGCCGCCAGAACGTTGCGAATACTGTACAGTAATACGACGCTGAGCGACTTCCATATAAATAACTGCCGCAATGATTGCAACCATGGCAACCAAAAGAAGAAGAATCACAGCAAACTTCATTTCGCCTGTTCTCATAAGTTCGAACAAACGTTGAGCTCCCTGAGGGATCGCAGCAGCAATACCAGTAAAGATGATCAAAGAAGAACCGTTACCGATACCTCTTTCAGTAATTTGCTCACCTAACCACATGATAAAGCATGTACCCGCAGTCAGAGTGATGATCGTCATTATTTGGAAAGGCAAGAATGCCACAGTTGGAGCAATCACAAGAGCGCGTCCATCTGGGCTAGTAGAGTTCATCAACCAACTACTGATGCCATAACCTTGAATCACAGCCAGAGCTACTGTCGCATAGCGAGTATATTGATTGATCTTACGACGCCCCTGCTCCCCTTCCTTCTTCAAGGACTCAAGCATTGGTACTGCAGAAGTCAAAAGTTGGAAAATGATAGAAGCAGAGATGTAAGGCATGATTCCCAACGCGAAAACGCTAAATTGGGAAAGAGCGCCACCGGTAAAGGTATTAAACAGGCCGAAAATTCCACGGCTTTGAGCCTGGAAAAAAGAAAGCACCGCAGTTCCATCAACGCCTGGCGTCGGAACATGAACTCCGATTCTGTAGACGGCCAATAAGGCCAACGTGAAGAAAATACGTTTACGAAGATCCGAATTCTTTGCGATGCTTTCAATTGCAGACACTATTTAATTACCTCGACTTTGCCGCCAGCAGCTTCAATAGCTTTCTTAGCGCTTTCTGAAAATTTGTGAGCCTTTACAGTCAAAGCTGCTTTAAGCTCCCCATTTCCCAAAATCTTAACCGCGCCTTTATTAACAAGTCCAGCAGTGAAAAGAATTTCAGGAGTTACTTCTCCAGAAAATTTAGCAAGTTGTCCGATATTGACAATCTCAAAGTTGTTAGCAAACGCGACGTTGCTAAAACCAAATTTTGGCAAACGACGGTGCATAGGTGTTTGACCACCCTCGAAACCACGACGCACTTTACCACCGGTACGAGCCAATTGACCCTTGTGACCTTTAGTAGAAGTACCACCCATACCAGAACCGATACCGCGACCGATTCTTTTTGGAGCGTGTTTTGATCCAGCTTTAGGAGCTAGTTGATTAAGCAAGCTCATGGATTACCCCTTAACTTCAACATTTACTAGATGTTGAACTTTCATAATTTGACCACGGTTTGCAGGAGTATCATTAACTTCTACAGTAGAATGAAGCTTCTTCAAACCAAGGCAACGAACTGCATCTTTTTGATCTTGAGTGCAGCCGATAGTCGATTTTTTTAATGTAACAACAAATTTCTTAGCCATATTCGCCTCCGATTATTTGCTCAACTCTTTAAGTTGATTCAAACCATCGATTGTTGCTCTTACTGCATTGTGAGGGTTACGAGTACCAACACATTTAGTAAGAATGTCTTTAACGCCAACTGACTCAAGAACGGCACGAACTGCACCACCCGCGATCACACCAGTACCAGGAGCTGCTGGTTTCATAATAACCTTTGCAGCACCAAATTTACCGATAACTTCGTGAGGAATTGTACGACCTTCTTTAAGAGTCACAGATTTAGCTGATTTCTTAGCAGATCTGCTTGCTTTACCGATAGCCTCAGGAACTTCTCCTGCTTTACCGGAACCAAAGCCAACATCACCAGCTTTATTACCAACAACTACTAGAGCTGCGAAAGAGAAGCGACGACCACCCTTAACAACTTTTGTTACGCGGTTGATCGCTACTACACGCTCTTCTAATTCAGCTGCTTGAGCTTGAACTTTCTCCACACATCACTCCTTAGAAATTTAGGCCGCCCTCACGAGCGCCATCAGCTAGAGATTTAACACGACCATGGTATAAATAACCGTTACGGTCAAATACCACAGTCTTAATGTTTTTCGCAGTAGCAGCTTTCGCCACTTCCATACCAACAAGCTTAGCCATCTCAATGCCAGCCTTATCTTCTTTACCAAGAGAAGAAACTGACACAATAGTGTGACCAGTAACGTCATTGATAATTTGGGCGTACATATGCTTACCGCTTCTGTACACACAAAGACGAGGTCTCTCTTCAGTTCCGTTAACTACTTTACGGATTCTGATTTTCTTTTTGAGGCGATTAACTTTTCTGTCGCTTGTATGCTTACTCATTTTCAATTTCATACATTACCTCTATTTACCAGCAGACTTACCGGCTTTACGGCGGATGTGTTCACCAGCGTAACGAACACCTTTACCAAGATATGGCTCTGGTGGACGGAACGAGCGAATTTTAGCAGCAACTTGACCAACAAGTTCTCTGCTTGCGCCAGTAACAGACAAGCTAGTTTGTTTTTCTACTTTGATTTCGATGCCTTCAGGGATATCGAAAACTACAGGGTGAGAGAAGCCCAAAGAAAGCTCCAATTTTTTACCTGTAACGTTTGCACGATAACCTACACCTTGAAGTTCAAGACCTTTTGTGAAGCCTTTAGTAACGCCTGTTACAGCGTTTTGAACTAATGCTCTGTAAAGACCATGCAATGCACGAGCCTCTTTAGAGTCGTCTTTGCGTGTCAATACAACCTTATTGCCTTCAACTGTAGCTGTAACTTGGGGCTGCATACCAATCTTCAAAGAAGATTTAGCGCCTTTGATCACAACTTCATTAGCAGGTGTTACATCAATTTTAACTGTGTTATCAAAAATAACGGGTGCTTTACCAATACGAGACATGTTTCACCTACCAAAGTGTCGCAAGCAATTCGCCGCCGAGATTTTGCTCAGCTGCTTGCTTACCGCTCAAGATCCCTTTGCTTGTACTGATGATGGACATACCCATACCAGAACGAACTTGAGGAATTTTATCTGATTTAACATATACACGTCTGCCTGGACGGCTTACACGGTCGATAGAGTTGATCGCATGCTGACCAGCTTCATCGTACTTCAAGTAAACACGCATGATGCCTTGTTTAGAGTCTTTAGCAACTTTGAAGCTGCGGATAAGACCTTCATTAACAAGAATCTGTGCGATACCAGCGCGAACTTTAGATGCAGGCAAATCCACTTTTTCGTGTTTTGCTGCACCAGCATTTCTAATGATTGTAAGGAACTGAGAAATAGTATCCATAGTCTTCCTCTTACCAGCTAGCTTTCGTTACGCCTGGTAATTTACCATCAAGCGCTAGTTGTCTGAATGCAATACGAGACAAACCGAATTTTCTGTAGTTACCACGAGGGCGACCAGAAAGTTCACAACGCGTGATTACACGGTTGATGTTTGTGTTCTTAGGAAGAGCTTGAAGCTTTTTACGAGCTTCGCCTCTCTCCTCTTCAGAAAGTTTCATATCAACGGCTTTAGATCTAAGCTCCGCTCTGTGAGCAGTGTAGCGCTTAGCAATTTCTTTTCTCTTGTTGTTTTTAACAATACTTGCTTTACGTGCCATTTGATCATCCTACTTTCTGAAAGGCATGCCAAGTGCTTCAAGAAGCGCTCTGCCTTCAGTGTCGTTTTTAGCTGTTGTACAGATAGTGATGTTCATACCACGAGTTTTATCAACTTTATCGAAGTTGATCTCAGGGAACACGATTTGTTCCTTCAAACCCATGTTGTAGTTACCACGACCGTCAAAACCTTTATTTGGCAAACCGCGGAAGTCTCTTACGCGAGGTAGTGCCAACGTGTTCAAACGATCAAGGAAAGACCACATTTTTTCTTTTCTCAAAGTCACACGAACACCCAATGGGATGCCAGCACGCAATTTGAAATTAGAAATAGCTTTTTTAGCTTTAGTGATCACAGCTTTTTGCCCTGTGATAGAGCTAATCTCGTCCACAACTGTGTTCAAAATTTTTGGATTTTGAACAGCCTCACTCAAGCAAACGCTCAAAGTGATTTTTTCCAAACGAGGAACTTCCATTACATTCTTAACTCCCAATTGCTTCTGAAGAGCGGGAGAGATCTCTTTTTGATATTTAGCTTTTAAGCGATTCATATCACACTCCTACAGAACTTCCGGAGCTAAAGAAACGATCTTAACGAACGACTTTGCTCTCAATTCTCTGGCAACTGGGCCAAAGATACGTGTTCCAATTGGTTCTTTATTAGCGTTGATCAATACTGCAGAGTTATCATCGAAACGGATGTAAGATCCGTCTGGACGACGTAGTTTTTGAACAGTTCTAACTACTACAGCTTTAGCAACGTCACCTTTTTTAACTTTAGCGTTCGGCAAAGCTTCTTTGATAGAAACAACGATAACATCACCGATAGATGCTACACGACGTTTAGATCCACCAAGAACCTTTACGCACATAACTTCTTTAGCGCCAGAGTTGTCAGCTACATTTAATCTAGTTTGCATTTGAATCATGACAACACCCCTTACGCTTTCGCCGTTTCAACGACTTCAGCTAAAGTCCAACGCTTAGTTTTGCTAAGTGGGCGTGTTTCACGAATTTTTACGATATCACCAATTTTAGCTTGGTTTGTCTCGTCGTGCGCTTTGAAAACAGAAGTTTTCTTAACGTATTTGCCATACTTAGCGTGTTTAACCATACGGTAGATGAGGACAGAGATAGTTTTATCCATCTTGTCACTGATAACTTCACCGACCACTTCAATTTTACGGCCTCTAGAATTAGTTTCAGTACTCATATTCTACCTCTATCTCGCCACTTTTTTAACTATCGCTGTATTGATTTTAGCGATGTTGCGACGAAGATCACGAATTACAAGTGGATTTGAAAGTTGACCAATTGAATTCTTGATACGTGCTTGGAACAACTCTTCAGAAAGAGTTGTTCTTTTTTTCTTCAATTCAGTTACAGAAAGATCTTTAATCTCTACGAACTTCATAACTACTCCCTAACCAAGAAACGAGTTTTGAAAGGAAGTTTGTGAGCTGCGCGTTCGAAAGCTTCTTTAGCTTGCTCACGAGTCACACCGTTCATTTCGAAAAGAACTTTTCCAGGAAGAACACGGGCTACCCATAGCTCCGGGTTACCTTTACCGCTACCCATACGAGTTTCAGCTGGTTTTTTTGTTACCGGTGTATTTGGGAATACACGGCACCAGATTTTACCACCACGCTTAACTGAACGAGAGATAGCAATACGACCAGCTTCCAACTGACGAGCAGTTAGACGACCTTCCTCGATAGCTTGAAGACCGTAGTCTCCGAAATCAAGGTTAGCGCCTCTTACTGCAAAACCAGTAGCGCGGCCTACAAATTGTTTACGCCATTTTACTCTTTTAGGACTTAACACGACCTGCCTCCTCAACTTCGCGAGCAGATAAGATATCGCCTTTATAGATCCATACCTTTAATCCGATGATACCATATGCAGTTAGAGCTTCAGCAGTACCGTAGTCGATATCTGCACGCAATGTATGAAGAGGAACACTCTTCTCATTGTACCACTCTGAACGAGCAATCTCTGCACCATCAAGACGACCGGAAACACGGATCTTGATACCTCTCACGCCGCCTTTGATCGCAGCTGCAATAGATTTTTTAAGAGCTCTTCTCCAAGAGATACGTTTCTCAAGTTGTTGAGCAATGCTCTCAGCGACGAGCTGAGCATCGAGGTCTGGCTTGCGCACTTCTTGGATGCTCAAAAAAACTTCGTTGGGTGTAAGTTTTTGAACTTCCGCTTTAAGAGCGTCAATACCAGTACCTTTTTTACCAATAACAACACCTGGGCGAGCTGTAGAGATGATCACTTTGATCTTTTTAGCAGCTCGTTCCATTTCGATCTTCGCAATACCAGCGTGTTTCAACTTGTTTTTCAAGTATTTTCTCAAGCGGATATCTTCATGAAGATTTTCGAAATATTGGTTACCCTTCGCATACCAGCGAGAGTCCCAAGTTCTAATAACACCAACGCGTAAACCAATTGGATTAACCTTTTGTCCCACGATTATTTCTCCTCAAGTACTACGTTGATGTGGCTTGTTTTCTTACGAACCCCGAATGCACGGCCTTGAGCGCGTGGACGGAATCTTTTAAGAACCGGACCTTGATCAACCCAGATAGCTTTAACAATAAGGTTATCGATATCCATAACCTTTTTGTATTCAGCGTTAGCAACTGCAGATTCGATCAATTTCTTCACCATACCCGCAGTTTTTTTGTTCAAGAAAGTAAGAGTTTTAACTGCTTCATTCACGTCTTTACCGCGAACTAGGTCAGCAACAAGTCTTGCCTTTTGGGCGCCTACTCTTGCGTATTTTAGACTAGCTTTAACTTCCATTATCAACCTCTACTACTTCTTAGCAGCAGCTGGAGCTGCTGCTTTCTTCTCAGCGTGACCTTGGAAAGTTCTTGTTGGAGCAAACTCACCGAGTTTGTGACCAATCATGTTCTCAGTGATGTACACTGGAACGAACTTTCTTCCGTTATGAACTGCGAACGTAAGTCCGATAGTCTCTGGAAGAATTGTCGAGCGACGAGACCAAGTTTTAATAACTTTTTTGTCGTTTTTTGCAATCGCATGGTCAATTTTCTTTTGAACAGACAAATCGACGAATGGACCTTTTTTAATTGAGCGTGCCACAGTCTACTCCTACTTACGTCTCTTGATGATTGAAGAGTCAGTTCTCTTATTGTGTCTTGTCTTGTAACCTTTACATGGTTGACCCCATGGAGTTACAGGATGATGACCCTTACCTACACCTTCACCACCACCCAATGGATGGTCGACAGGATTCATATGCATACCGCGTACGGAAGGACGGATACCTCTCCAACGAGAACGACCTGCTTTACCTAGGTTGATGTTTTCATTGTCAGTGTTACCAACTTGTCCGATAGACGCACGGCAAACTGAAAGAACCTGCTTCAACTCGCCAGATGGCATACGTACTTGGCAGTACATATCACCTTTACCAGCCAAAGTCGCGCTCGCTCCAGCACCTCTGCAAATTTGACCACCCTTGCCTGGACGCAATTCGATATTGTGAATCACAGTACCAACTGGGATAGCCGAAAGTGACAAAGAGTTACCTGGTTTGATGTCGGCTTTGTCTGAAGAAAGCACAGTGTCGCCTACATTCAAGCCAACTGGCGCGATGATGTATGCTTTCTGACCGTCTACATAATTAAGAAGAGCAATACGAGAAGTTCTGTTTGGATCGTATTCGATCGCAGCAACTTTAGCTGGCACTTCCAATTTCATACGTTTGAAATCAATCAAACGGTATTTACGTTTATGACCGCCACCTTGATGACGAATCGTAATTTGACCGTGATTGTTACGAGCCGCTTGTTTTTTAAGAGGAGCAAGCAAAGACTTCTCTGGAGTTGTCTTAGTGATTTCTTTGAAATCAAAACCTGTCATTCCTCTGCGACCATGAGAGCGCGGGGCAAATGTTTTAATACCCATCTCTATACTCCCTCAAAAAGAGCGATCTTCTCACCTTCAACAAGCTTAACGTAAGCTTTTTTCCAGTAAGGGACCTTAGTTGCACCGAACTTCGAGTTTTTAGAGTGACCGCGGCAAACGCTTGTTCTTACGCTGTCAACTTTAACTTTGAAGTTTTTCTCTACTGCTGCTTTTACTTCTGTCTTAGAAGACTTCAAGTCTACTTCGAAAACGTAAACGCCAGCGGCGTTGTGGTATGTATTTTTCTCCGTGATAAGTGGAGATTTAATTACTTGTTTCATCTTACGCTTTCTCCATTGAGCAGCGATCTACGATTTTTGCTACAGAATCTTTTGTGATTACTGCTGCATCGTATTTCAAAAGATCAAACACGTTCAAACCTTCAACTGGGAAGTATTTGAATGTCGGAAGATTTTTTGAAGCGCGGTTGAACTTGTCATCAACATTAGCATCGATCAATACAGCTTTTTTCAAACCAAACGCTTTCAAACGTTTGCTCAACTCAGCTGCTTTGCCTTCAGATTGCATGCTGTCTACTACAAACAACTTGCCTTCCTTTTGAAGGTGAGAAAGAGCCATGCTCAAACCTAAGCGACGAACTTTTTTAGGAAGAACGAACGCATAACTACGTGGTTGCGGACCGAAAGCAGTACCACCACCAGGCATCAAGATAGAACGGCTAGAACCTTGACGGGCTCCACCAGTACCTTTTTGTTTGAACGGCTTTTTACCACCACCGCTCACAAGACCTTTTGTTTTAGTCATGTGAGTACCTTGGCGACGGCTAGCCAATTGCCATTGAACTACAGTGTGCAAAACTTCCTTTTTAACAGGAGTTTCGAAAACATCAGCTGCTAGATCAACAGATCCTACTTTTTCTTTTTTCCAGTTTAATACATTAACTGTAGCCATATTACTTCACCAACTTAACCAAAGTGTTTTTCGCACCTGGAACTGGACCCTTAACCAAAACAACGTTTTCTGCGTGGATGATCTCTACGATTTCAACGTTCTTAACAGTTACTGTTTCGTTACCTAGATGACCTGGGAATTTCTTACCTGGCATAACACGACCTGGCCATGTTCTATTACCAGAAGAACCCGGACGACGGTGGAATTTAGAACCATGGGCCGCAGGGCCACCGGCAAAATTCCAACGCTTCATAACGCCCGCAAAACCTTTACCTTTAGACTTAGATGTCATTTTAACAATGTCACCTTTAGCCAAAGAGTCGATAGATACTTGGGCACCAACAGAAAGACCTTCTGGAATAGCTTGACGAAGTTCTTTTACGAATTTCGCGCCATTTTCGAAGCCAGCACCCTTAAGGTGACCTTTTTCTGCTTTGTTTGAATTTTTAGCTTTTTTAGGTTCGCAAGCTACCTGAATAGCTTCATAACCATCTGCTTCGTTAGTTTTGATTTGAGAAACAAACCACGGCTCATAACGAAGAACTGTAACAGGAATAGCTTCACCTTGCTCATTGTAGATGGTAGCCATGCCTTCTTTGAATGCGAACAAGCCATCGAGCTTTAGGCCTTGCGCAGACGTTTGTGTGTTTTCTGTAGTTTCGCTCACGTCTTACTCCTAGATCGCTGACAATTTGATTTCAACATCAACACCAGCAGAAAGGTCCAACTTCATAAGTTGGTCTACTGTTTGTTGTGTAGGTTCAAGGATATCAAGCATGCGCTTGTGAGTTCTTACTTCAAATTGCTCACGAGATTTTTTATCTACGTGTGGAGAACGAAGTACTGTGTAGCGGTTGATGCGAGTAGGCAAGGGAATTGGACCCGCAACTTTTGCGCCTGTACGACGAGCAGTCTCAACGATTTCTTTCGTCGACTGATCAAGCAATTTATGATCGAATGCCTTCAATCTGATTCTAATCTTCTGACTTTGCATAAGGACACTTCTCTTCTTTTTTTATAAAGTAGCGTAATTACTAGCAAATTTGTTAATAACTGAACACCCAATCCCATCGAAAACTTGCCCCGAATTAGCCCTTGCGGCCTTGAAAGTCCACCAAACGCGGGGGGTTTTTTGTAAATTTAGATGTCACGAGTGCGCGAGTATGCGCAAAATTAAAATTAATGTCAAAGGGAAAAAATTAAATAATTAATATCTTCCCATTTTATGAAGAACTTCTGTTTTCACCTTAGAAGGGACCACAGAGTACTCCAAGAATTCCATGCTAAAACTTGCTCTTCCCTGGCTTAAACTGCGTACGTCCGTCGCATAGCCAAATAAAGTCGCCAAAGGGGCCTCTGCAGAAATTACCTGCCCACCACCCGGCTTCACATTCATCGTGAGGATTTTCCCACGACGCGAGTTCAAGTCACCCACAATATTGCCCACAAAATCATCAGGGCAAGTCACTTCAAGCTTAAAGATAGGCTCCATAAGCTCTACTTTTGCATTCTTAACCGCATCCCTGAACGCCAATGATGTTGCCGCCTTAAAGGCCATTTCCGAGGAAGCTTCAGGGCGAGTCTCGACAGACACCAACGTTCCCTTAATACCCAACATAGAATAACTCGCCAACGGACCCACCTCAGCTGATTCGCGGAAACCAGCCTCAACAGCCTTAAGGAACGGAGCTGTAAAATCTTTAGACACAGAAACTTTGCTAACAAATTGAATATGATCCGCTTGAGAGATCGATTCAATCGTCAAAGAAACAGAGGCAAAGTTCATCTCACCGGCAATTTCACGCTCATAAACATGAGTCGCAGAAGAAGAGGCCGTGATTGTTTCACGATACGAAACCTGTGGTTTACCAACATTCGCTTGAACCTTGTGTTCACGCAAAAGACGATCAACCAAAATATCCAAATGGAGCTCACCCATTCCTGATAATAGGATCTGACCCGTCTCGGGATCATTTCTCAATTTACAAGATGGATCTTCCTTTTGAAGCTTTTCAAGCCCTGCAAGCATCTTCTCTTGGTCAGCAGAAGATTTAGCTTCAATCGCAACTGCAATAACAGGCTCAGGGAAAGTAATAGATTCAAGAACAACAGCATGTGAAGTTTCACAAAGAGTATCACCTGTGCCCGTGAACTTCAGGCCGATAACAGCACCGATATCACCAGCTTTAAGACTTTGCACTTCCTCACGAGAGTTCGCATGCATTTTAACAAGCTTTTGAATACGTTCCTTTTTCTGAGTACGAGGATTCAAAAGCTGCTCACCAACCTTAACTTCGCCGGAATAAACACGGATGTAAGTCAAAGTACCAGCAAAGGGATCATTGGCAATCTTAAATGCCAATGCCGCCACATGAGCGTCAAAATCAGTTTTGCATAGGATTTCTTTTTCAGGACGCTCCGGATCGTGCCCCACGATATCCGGAACCTCGATAGGTGATGGAAGATAGTCAATCACGCCATCAAGTAAAGGCTGAATGCCCTTGTTTTTAAAAGCTGCCCCACAGAAAACTGGGAATGCTTTAAGCTCAAGAGTGCCTTTACGAAGAGCTGTTTTAAGCTCCACCACAGTCACTTCTTCTCCGTTGAGATACTTCTCAAGAAGGACATCGTCGAACTCAACGATCTTCTCAACGACTTCAGTACGGAAGCGATTTACATCGTCCTTCATATCGTTAGGAACATCGGTAATTTCGAAATTGTCACCCATACCTGAAGTCGTCCAGATATAAGCACGATTCTCTAACAAATCCACAACTCCGCGGAAAGAATCTTCCACGCCAATTGGAACTTGAACTGGGATTGGATTCGCCTGAAGACGGTCTTTGATAGTCCCATAAGACATCACAAAGTCAGCACCCACACGGTCCATTTTATTGATGAAGCAAATTCTGGGAACTTTGTATTTGTCAGCTTGCTTCCAAACAGTTTCAGACTGAGGCTCAACGCCGTTTACACCGTCAAACACCGCAATAGCACCATCAAGAACGCGCAAAGAACGCTCAACTTCAATAGTGAAGTCAACGTGCCCAGGAGTATCGATAATATTAATACGATGGTCTTTCCAGAAGGCCATCGTGGCAGCAGACGTGATAGTAATACCGCGCTCTTGTTCCTGAACCATCCAGTCCATAGTGGCCTGGCCGTCGTGAACTTCACCAATTTTATGACTTTTTCCAGTGTAGTATAAGATACGTTCGGTGGTCGTCGTTTTACCGGCATCAATGTGAGCCATGATGCCGATATTACGAGTATACTTGAGATCAGCTACAACTTTTGGATCTTTAGCTGACATGAATACAGATTACCAATTGTAGTGAGAGAAAGCCTTATTAGCTTCAGCCATACGGTGAACTTCATCTTTCTTCTTGATAGAGTTACCTCTATTGTTGAAAGCGTCGATGAATTCGCCAGCCAAACGCTTAGCATAATCTTTTTCGCCACGTTCACGAGAGTATTCTACCAACCAACGCATAGCCAAAGCCAAACGACGAGAAGGACGAACATCTACTGGAACTTGGTAAGTCGCTCCACCAACACGGCGAGAACGAACTTCGATAGATGGCTTAACGTTTTCAAGAGCTTTCTTGAATACAGAAAGTGGCTCTTCGCCTTGTACTTTACCTTCAAGCTCTTTCAATGCTCCGTAGAAAAGCTTCTGTGCAGTAGCTTTTTTACCTTGGATCATCATTTTATTTACGAATTTAGCGATTACTAGATCTTTGAAAACCGGATCTGGAATAATCTCTCTTTTAAAGGTCTTTTTACGACGTGACATTTCTCAATCCTTATTTCTTAGGTCTCTTAGTACCGTATTTAGAACGGCTGCGTAGGCGACCGTTAACACCTTGAAGATCCAATACACCGCGAACGATGTGGTAACGAACACCCGGCAAGTCTTTAACACGGCCGCCACGGATCAAGACAACGCTATGCTCTTGAAGATTGTGACCGATACCCGGAATGTAAGAGATAACTTCAAAACCATTAGAAAGACGGACTTTTGCTACTTTACGAAGTGCAGAATTCGGCTTCTTTGGAGTTGTTGTATAAACACGAGTACAAACACCACGACGCTGAGGGCATGAAACCAAAGCTGGTGATTTTGTTTGGTTCTTTTGAACTTTACGCTCACTTTTGATGAGCTGATTAATTGTAGGCACTTTTAAAACCCCTTAAACAATTTAATTTCAGGACGCTGGAAATTACATTACCAAAAGCGTCCTGGTCAAGACTTTGTTGTTAATTTTGCTACTCAAAAAGTGGCGTGAGTTCCGCTCCCTGAGTTTTTTACATTTTTCTTACGAGATCCGCACCCTTACACCCCTCAAAGCCGCTTGTGAGGCGGCAATTGAGAAAAATGGGGCACCGCAATCTACTAACCTTGATGAGGTTGAGTGTCAGTCATACCCGGCAATGCTACGAAAGTAGTATCGTCGTCTTCTGCCACAGAAACCTTCCAACGTTTGTAAGAAGTTAGACCAGTACCAGCAGGGATCAAGCGACCCATGATGATGTTCTCTTTCAAACCACGCAAATGGTCTGTACGAGAGTTGATCGCCGCCTCTGTCAATACCTTCGTTGTTTCTTGGAATGACGCTGCTGAGATCCAGCTATCAGTGCTCAAAGAAACTTTCGTAATACCTAGAAGAAGTGGATTGCATGTAGCAGGCTGTCCACCTTCACGGTTCAAACGAGCATTTTCTTCGTCGAAAGCATATCTTTCAGCTTGCTCACCAGCCAAGAAGCGACTGTCTCCAGCGTCCTTGATTTCTACTTTACGTAGCATTTGGCGAACGATTACTTCGATATGCTTGTCATTGATAGCAACACCTTGAAGTCGATAAACTTCTTGGATTTCATCAACAAGGTATGCAGAAAGAGCTTTCGCACCTAGAACCGCCAGAATGTCATGAGGATTTGTTGGACCGTCCATCAACGCCTCACCGGCTCTTACGTACTCACCTTCTCTTACTGCAACGTGCTTACCTTTAGGGATGAGGTATTCTTTTTGCTCACCCACTTCAGGAGTTACGATTACACGCTGTTTACCTTTAACGTCTTTACCGAATGTTACGTAACCATCGATCTCAGAGATGATAGCTGCTTCTTTCGGTTTACGAGCTTCAAATAATTCAGCAACGCGCGGAAGACCACCCGTGATATCCTTCGTTTTCGAAGTCTCACGATGCATTTTCGCCATTACGTCACCGGCATGGATCTCTTGGCCATCAGTAACTGACAACTGCGCACCCACTGGGATTAAGTATCGCGCAGGGATGTCACGACCAGGAAGATTCAAGACTTTACCATTTCCATCGACAAGGAAAATTGTAGGCTTGATGTCAGAAGATTTGGATTCAGTGATAACTTTGGTCGCGAAACCAGTTACAGCATCCACTTGCTCCTGCATCGTAGAACCTTCTTCGATATCCTGATATTGGATCTTCGCAGAAACCTCTGCGATGATTGGATTCGAGTATGGGTCCCATTCAACTACAGTTTGACCTTTGGTAACTTTGTCACCTTCTTTAAAGTTCAATACAGCACCGTATACGAGCTTGAAGTTTTCACGCTCACGACCTGCATCGTCAATAACCAACGCAGAACCGTTACGATTCATAACAGTCAACTTACCGTTACGGTTAGCCACTGCATGAACATTAACAAGTTTGATTGTACCGTCATAACGAGATGTATGAACAGATTGCTCAACCGCACGAGAAGCCGCACCACCCAAATGGAACGTTCTCATCGTCAACTGAGTACCCGGCTCACCGATCGATTGTGCTGCAATAATACCAACTGTTTCACCAAGGTTCACAGTAGCACCACGAGACAAGTCACGGCCGTAACACTTCACACAAACGCCACGTTTTGATCTACAAACAAGAGCAGAGCGGATATCGACACGGTCGATTCCCTTGCCTTCGATTACTTTAACGTCGTTTTCAGAAATTTCTTGGTTTGCTTTAACAAGGATACTGTTAGTCGCTGGATCAACAACATCTTTCAATGCCGTACGACCAAGGATACGATCCCCGATGTTTAGAACAATCTCACCCGCTTCATAAACCGGTGTGATTTCCAAACCATCTTCAATACCGCAATCCATTTCAGAAACAACTACGTCCTGAGCAACGTCAACCAAACGACGAGTCAAGTAACCAGAGTTCGCAGTTTTCAACGCTGTATCGGCTAGACCCTTACGAGCACCATGCGTAGAAATGAAATACTGGATAACTGTCAAACCTTCACGGAAGTTTGCAGTGATCGGTGTTTCGATGATCTCGCCTGACGGTTTCGCCATCAAACCACGCATACCACCCAACTGACGGATCTGAGTCGCGGAACCACGGGCTCCGGATTCAGCCATGATGTAGATCGGATTGAATGAAGGCCCGACTACTTCTTTGCCATCAATTACGAAAGTTTGTTTTTCGATCGCATTCATACCTTCTTTAGCGATCTTATCTGCAGTTTGCGCCCAGATATCCACTACCTTATTGTAGCGCTCACCATCAGTGATCAAACCTTCATCGTACTGAGTTTGAATTTCAGTTACTTGCTTTTCAGCGTCAGCGATCATCGGAGCTTTGGCAGCTGGGATAACCATGTCATCGATACCGATAGACATACCTGCAGCTGTTGAATATTTAAAACCAAGTTCCATGATTTTATCAGCCAAAATACAAGTCGCTTTTGTACCAGCAAGACGGAAAGTCTTGTCGATCAAAGCTGCGATTTGTTTCTTAGTCATGATCACGTTCACGTCGTTGAAAGGAACTTCTTTAGGCACTGCGTCTGAAAGGATCGCACGGCCTACAGTTGTTTCTTGCAACTTACCATTGATACGAACTTTACAAGTTGCTTGTAGATCTACAAGGCCTGTTTCGTAAGCGTATTGGGCTTCTTGAACGTTAGAGAAAATCTTGCCCGTTCCTTTTGCTCCAAGACGATTACGAGTCAACCAGTACAAGCCCAACACGATATCTTGTGATGGATTGATAACTGGTTTACCAGACGCTGGAGAAAGAACGTTGTTTGTCGACATCATCAAGACGCGAGCTTCAACTTGTGCTTCCACAGAAAGTGGAACGTGAACCGCCATTTGGTCACCGTCGAAGTCGGCATTGAATGCCGTACATACTAGCGGATGCAATTGGATCGCTTTACCTTCGTGAAGTACTGGCTCGAACGCTTGGATACCAAGTCTGTGAAGGGTCGGCGCACGGTTTAGAAGAACTGGATGTTCTTTAACCACGTCAGCAAGGATATCCCAAACTTCTACAGTTTCTTGATCAACAAGTTTCTTAGCTTGCTTGATTGTTGCCGCTAGGCCTTTTTCTTCCAATTTGTTGTAAACAAACGGTTTGAAAAGCTCTAGAGCCATTTTTTTAGGTAGACCGCACTGGTGAAGTTTCAACGTCGGACCAACTACGATAACGGAACGACCAGAGTAGTCCACACGTTTACCAAGTAGATTTTGACGGAAACGACCTTGCTTACCTTTCAACATATCTGAAAGAGAGCGAAGAGGACGTTTGTTCGGACCAGTGAACGTTTTACCGCGACGACCGTTATCCAACAACGCATCGACAGCTTCTTGAAGCATACGTTTTTCATTGCGGATGATGATGTCTGGAGCATTTAGCTCCTGAAGACGTTTCAAACGATTGTTACGATTGATAACACGACGGTAAAGATCATTTAGATCTGAAGTCGCAAAGCGACCGCCATCAAGTGGTACTAGGGGACGAAGATCTGGTGGCAACACTGGAAGTGCTTCCAACATCATCCATTCAGGTTTATTGATAGAGCCTTTGAAAGCTTCAACAACCTTAAGGCGTTTAGTGATCTTCTTCATACCCGCTTCAGATTTAACGTCTTTAGACTCCATACGAAGTTTGCGAGACAAATATTCTGGATCGATTTTTCTCAAAAGGTCACGAACAGCTTCGCCGCCCATGCCATATTTGAATGAAGGACCGAATTCGTTCAATGCAGTTTGCAATGCTTCTTCAGTCAATACTTGGCCTTCTTCCAATGTTGTTTCCATTGGATCGATAACCACGTGTGCTTCACAATACAAAACTTTCTCAACGTCTTTTAAAGACAAATTGAGCAAGTTACCGATACGAGAAGGCAATGAACGCAAGAACCAGATATGTGCTACTGGAGTTGCAAGCTCAATATGACCTAAACGTTCACGACGAACTTTAGTTTGTGTAACTTCAACGCCGCACTTTTCACAGACGACGCCACGGTACTTCATACGTTTATACTTACCGCACAAGCACTCGTAATCCTTAATAGGACCGAAGATTTTCGCACAAAACAAACCATCACGCTCAGGTTTGAATGTACGATAGTTGATAGTTTCTGGCTTCTTAACTTCACCAAACGACCAATCACGAATCATTTCAGGTGACGCCAACGATACTCGTACGGCGTCAAACGAAAGTGGATCTTTTGGTTTATCGAAAAAATTCAACAAGTCTCTCAAAGAACACCCCTGTTGTTAAAAATTAATTAGTGCTGGCCTGGCTCAGTTGGAGCCACGTCAGTTGCTTCATTACCGTCGTCGCCAAGATCTTCATCTTGATCACGAAGGATGTCGGACTCCATCAACTCAACATTCAATGCAAGAGACTGAAGCTCTTTCACTAGAACGTTGAACGATTCAGGAAGACCCGGTTCAAGGATGTTTTCACCCTTAACGATACTTTCGTACATACGTGTTCTACCTGCTACGTCATCTGACTTAACAGTTAGGAACTCTTGTAGAGAGTATGCGGCACCGTATGCTTCGATCGCCCAAACTTCCATCTCTCCTAGACGCTGACCACCGAATTGAGCTTTACCGCCCAATGGCTGCTGCGACACGAGAGAATAAGGTCCAATAGAACGAGCATGGATCTTCTCTTCAACCAGATGGTGAAGTTTAAGCATGTACATAATACCCACAGTAACTGGGTTCGTGAACGGCTCACCAGAACGTCCATCGAATAGGATGGATTTACCAGAAAGTGGAACTTCTGCTTTAGCAAGCAAGTTCTTAACGTCTGTTTCACGAGCACCATCGAATACCGGAGTTCCTACGTGGATACCGTTCTTCATACGAGTTACCATTGATTTCAATGAACCTTCATCCGCGCCATCAAGCTTCGCGCTGATTTCAGTGTCATTGAAGATATCTTTCATTTCTTTACGTGCGTTTTCTGCATTCCATTTTTCAAGGTGTGCACCAAGTTGTTTACCCAAGTTATGAGCAGCCCAACCTAAGTGAACCTCTAGGACCTGACCAATGTTCATACGTGAAGGTACGCCCAGTGGATTCAGAACCATGTCAACAGGAGAGCCGTCAGCTAGGTATGGCATGTCTTCAACAGGCAATACTTTAGAAACAACACCCTTATTTCCGTGGCGGCCGGCGAATTTATCCCCGACTTGCATTTTACGTTTAATCGCAACGTAAACTTTAACCATTTTGATAACGCCTGGAGGAAGTTCGTCACCTTTACGAAGGCGATCGATCTTCTCGTTGAATACCAATTTAACAGCGTCAAGTTGGTTACGAGCGTTATCGATGATTTTATTAACTTGGAACTCAAGATCTTGTTCAAGAGGGATATAGTTCAACAATTCGAATGGAATAATTTCGATATCCGCAATCGTGATCGACTGACCCTTGTTCAAAAGTTTTTGAGATCCATCTTCATTCAACAATACGCCGGTAGTGATTTTACCTACCAAGATATCGCGAAGTTTAGTGATGGAGTTATTTTTGATAACGTTTTGCTCAACAGCCAAGTCTTTTTCAAGCTTGCGTTTTTTCTCTTCGATGATTGAAGACAAACGCTCATCGCGGTCTGCGCCTTCACGAGAGTATACTTGAGCATCGATAACTGTACCGTAAACACCAGATGGTACGCGAAGTGATGTATCACGTACGTCACCTGCTTTTTCACCGAAGATCGCTCTCAAAAGTTTTTCCTCAGGAGAAAGCTGTGTTTCACCTTTAGGAGTTACTTTACCAACCAAGATATAACCCGGGCGAACTTCCGCACCGATACGGATAATACCAGAGCTATCTAGGTCTTTAAGTGCTTCTTCACCTACGTTTGCGATATCGCGAGTGATTTCTTCTTTACCTAGTTTCGTGTCACGCGCTACGCACTCGAATTCTTCGATGTGGATAGATGTGTAAACGTCGTCTTTCAACAAACGTTCAGAAATCAAGATAGAATCCTCGAAGTTGTAACCTTGCCAAGGAGTAAATGCCACTAGGATATTTTGACCTAGAGCCAACTCACCAAGCTCAGTTGAAGGTCCATCGGCAACGATGTCGCCTTTAGAAACCTTATCACCAACAGTTACGATTGGTTTTTGATTGAAACATGTATTTTGATTCGTACGTTGGTACTTAGTTAGATTGTAGATATCTACGTTCGCACCAAGCTCACCGCCCTTAGCAAAACGACGGATAACGATACGAGAAGCGTCAACTTCTTCAACGATACCATCATTTTGAACAACGACAGATGTACCAGAGTCACGAGCAACCAAACGCTCTACGCCCGTACCAACAAGTGGCGCGCGAGAACGCAACAACGGAACCGCTTGACGTTGCATGTTCGATCCCATCAACGCACGATTGGCATCGTCATGCTCTAGGAATGGAATCAAAGACGCCGCAATAGATACTAGCTGAGATGGAGAAACGTCCATCAATGCAACTTTATCTTTATCAACGATTTCGTACTCACCGTCACGACGAGTAATTGTCGTAGCAGTTTGGATAGCCTTGTTACCAGCTTCATCACGAGCTGCTGGAGCGATGTAGTGACCCGCTTCTTCCAATGCAGACAAGTAATTGATGTCTTTAGAAACTGAACCAGCATCAACTTTACGATATGGAGTCTCGATGAAACCATAGTTGTTAATACGAGCGTAAGTTGCCAAAGAGGCGATCAAACCGATGTTTGGACCCTCTGGAGTTTCAATCGGACAGATACGACCGTAATGCGTAGGATGTACGTCACGTACTTCGAAACCTGCACGGTCACGAGTCAAACCGCCGGGCCCAAGAGCTGACAAACGACGTTTGTGAGTGATCTCAGACAATGGATTTGTTTGATCCATAAACTGTGACAATTGAGAAGAACCGAAGAATTCTTTTACAACTGCATTAACTGGCTTAGCGTTAACTAGATCGTGAGGCATCATTGTTTCTACGTCTTGTAGAGACATACGTTCACGGATAGCGCGCTCCATACGAACCAAACCGATACGGTATTGGTTTTCAAGCAACTCACCTACTGAACGAACACGACGGTTCCCCAAGTGATCGATATCGTCGATAACACCGCGACCATTTTTCAAGTCGATCAGAGTTTTGATAGTGCTCAAGATATCTTTATGAGTAAGTGTTCTGTGAGATGGAGGGCATTCTTCCATAGAAATGCCGAATCTATGATTGATCTTGATACGACCAACTTCAGACAAATCGTAAGTTTCTGGATCGAAGAACAAACGACCGAAGAACGCCGTAGCTGCTTCCAAAGTTGGAGGCTCACCAGGACGAAGACGTTTGTAGATCTCTACCAATGATTCGTCTTTGTTAGAAACTTTATCCACCAACAATGTGTTGCGAAGATAAGGTCCAACAGTCAAACCGTCGAAGAAAATCATGAAGAAGCTGTCGATACCAGCGTCAATCGCACGCTTGATGATAGCTGCATTTAATTCAGCGTTCGCATCAGCAATGATCTCACCAGTAGACTCATCGATAAGTGGCTTCGCCAAAACTTTACCATCAAGATCTTTTGGCTCAACCTCAAGCTCAGTGATGTTAAGATCTTTAATTTTCTTAACGATCGCACGAGTGATACGACGACCCGCTTTAACCAGCGCCTCGCCACCATTTGGATCTGCGATATCAGTCAAAGCTCTTTGACCTGACATTCTTTCGATGTCCAACTTACGGAACAACTTGCCACCTTTAACGTAAACTTCGTCAAGGTCGTAGAAGTATTCAAGAAGTTGTTCAGCGTTGTAGCCCAATGCCTTTAAAAGAATTGTCACTGGAAATTTACGACGACGATCGATACGAACATGGATCAAATCTTTTTGGTCAAATTCAGCATCCAACCAAGAACCACGGTAAGGGATCACGCGTGCAGAGTAGATCAATTTACCAGAAGCATTGTTTTTACCACCGTCGTGATCGAAGAACACGCCTGGAGAACGATGCAACTGAGATACAACAACGCGCTCAGTACCGTTGATGATGAAAGAACCGTTCGCAGTCATCAATGGGATTTCGCCCAAGTAGACTTCTTGTTCTTTCACGTCACGGATGGAACGTGCTTCAGTTTCTTCATCAACATCGAAAACGATAAGACGAAGAGTCACCTTGATCGGAGCAGCGAAAGTCATACCACGTTGACGGCATTCGTCTACGTCGTATTTTGCTGGCTCGAGAGTGTATGACACGAACTCAAGGCTTGCTGTATTGTTGAAATCTGAAATGGGGAAAACAGATTTGAAAACGCCATTGAGCCCAGCTTCGCCACGGCGATCTGGATCCATATCTTTTTGAATAAAAGCTTCGTAAGAAGACTTCTGCAATTCAATCAAATTTGGGATATCAATGACTTGCTTATTTTTCGCGAAAGACTTTCTAACTCGAATGTTAGAAGCCGTAACTGGAGTTTTTTCCAATGTACTCTCCGTGATAAGAAAATCGAAACTTCGCTTCGGGCGGAAGTATCAAGAACCACATTAAATAAAGTGCAACGGTTTAAACTACTCTAAGTTTCTGGAAAATCAAGTGATTATAAGATCTTTTGAGGTCATTCTAAAAACTTCAGAAGACTTTTAAAACGCCAATTTACTCATTGCGTTATTGGGTTTTGGAGGTGCATTTTTGGGTTCAAAAATATTTTTTATCGCGAACTCAGAAGCATCTCGATGCTTCATTTTTAAGCTAAAAAATCAGTTCATCCACTATTTGAAAAGTATTGGGGTAATCAGTTCTTAAAAGATCTTGTACCTCAGATCTAAAATCAGGGTGAGAACGAATATAAAAGAATTGAGGCCGAATACCATGCCTCTTAATAAACTCATATATGCTCTGAATTTCAGCAGCATCATCCACCACGGTCACCGTAATGGAAATGGGAATACCTACTTTTTGAAGAGCATAGACGTTTTTTTGCCACACTTCGGGCAGCCGTCGATCAGGGTTCACCTTTGCCGTAAGCACATCCGTCCCCAAGGAAATGCCCTGCAATGCCTGAAGTTTTTTCAACTTAGGAATGAACGGTGCCAAATCAACATGCCCACCCGTGGCAATTCTGAAAGGAACGACCCCGTACTCGAGCGACTCTAATAGCGAATGAATCTCAACATACTCAAATGGTTCTCCACCCGAAACAACAACAAGCGATTCAGAACTTTCAGCGAGAATCTGAAGCGCCTTTTTCACAGGCAAGTGTCTTTTAATCATGTTTCGATTAGAGAAGGGACACTGAGAGCAGCCAGCACTGCACTCAGTTGTTAGCACTAGTGTTTTCGCCAGTTGTTCCATCTTAAACAACTGGGCTGTGGTGACGAATTTCTATGACCAGCTTCGAAGCACTCAACGCTTTGATCTCGTGATCTAGTCTGGATTGATTGTCTTTTGATAAATTCGCATCCCACTCATCCAGAAGAATCACTCGTGCCTTGTCAACAAGAGCATCGCTCACCGCTTGCAGCGCAACCTCTCCACTGGACTTGGTTGCAACTGACTCACTCAATTCAAGATTGTGATGTGCCGGAATATATAAGCCCTCATCTGAAAGCCGCTTTTTCATTTTTAACAAAAGCGTCGACTTGCCGACGCCATTTTCGCCAGTAATAACGAAGCGACCATTAGAGTGCGCCAAAACCGAATCTAACTGACTGACCGGCCAATTTTTCTCTACGTCATTAATTTGAATTTTGTCTGCGGAAATAAATTGATCCAAATTTTCATCTTTAATCGGCTCAAAGGTTTTCTCAGTCAGAGCAAGGCGCTGTAATAGATATTTCCAGTGAGCCCAGTAAGACTGAATCACTTGAATATGCATTACAATCTGCATACTGCGAGGAAGCATGACAAGCAAACCAACCACCTTCACCAAATCCTTTTGATTGAGATAAACTAATGCAGCTACTGTCGCGACAACGATGAACGAAGTCACGAAAGCCGCAATACCGACAATACCATCATTTACTTTCACATTATCTAAAGATGCGTCCTTGGAGTGCGCAAACAACTCCTTAAACTTTCCACTCCATCTTTGGAAGGGAGTTTTATTTCCCAGAACGATGTTGTCCCAGCTCAAAGCCAGAAAACCGTTTACATCGTTTTGCGTAACCATTTCTTTTTGTGCTCGCTCAGCAATTGATTTGTCAGCAGCATGAACAATAAATAATCCCAACAACCCCGCAACTAATATTGAAATCCCCATCACAGGACTTGTGATGAGAATGACTGATACTGTATTGAAGATAATATTAAGGCCCGTCGCCACAGTATCTGCTGCGAACTGAATACTTTGAGAAATAGAATCCTGCCCCTCTCGAACCATGACATCATGACGAGAATTTTTTTCACCTGGGCTCCTCCAGATCTCGGGTCTAGAGTAGTTTGTAGAAATATATTTTTCAAAAAACTGGAGCAAAACATCTTTCTGAGCGGCCACCAGGTGGTATTTCATCAGGTAATGAAATAGGCTTCCTGACAAAACCAGACAAAGAAATAACACTCCGCCTTTTGCTAAATTGAGCCCCTCAGAGGAAATTTTGGCTGCGATATCACCCATAAGGTATGTCCCGGTTGCTACAAGCACCTGCTGAACAAGGACTACAAACAAACAAATTTGAAAACTACGACTTTTGAAAATCTCTTTAAGAGTTTTCATACTGCACCTCTAAGTGTATTTAAGAATTCTCGGTTGATATGAGTTGGATTTTCAGCTGGGACCAAGAGAGTTGTCCCGAAATCAATAAGACTTCCGTTCTGAACCAGATCTTTGATCAAAACAGCGGTATATTCCGCCGAATGTTTTTCCCCATTAGAAGCCTTGCATAGATAGATCGACTTTTCCGGTGAATAAAATTTCAATAAATAGTTCTGAAGCGCCACCAACTGATTGCCTTCAGAGGCATCTTGAAAGTTCGTACTGGAATTACCCACGGAACAAACGTGATAAAGAAAATAATTTGTCGATGGCTCCATTTTGTATTCAAACAAAAGAGCCCGATTCACGTCCCAAATGGCCGTGCCTCTTTCCAAAGGGTCCATGGCCAAATCATTTAACATGACATCAAAACTTGAAAGCCCCTCGATAAATCGGATCTCACAATCAAGATTTTTTTCTTGAGAAAGCATTTGAGCAAAGGTCACCCCTAAACGCGGATGCCCTGCAACTACCAACACCGTATTCTGATATGTCTCTGAAACGGATAAAATATGTTTAATAAAGTTAGCGTAGTTGTCTTCGTCTTTTGCGCCATTTTTATAGAGATAACCGACGTCTTGAATATCAGGAACTCCAAAGTCTTGCTTTAATGTGGCCCAAGCCTCAATTTCCGGTTCAATTCCAATAACAACATCAGCTTGTCTAAGCGCCCGAATCGCATCAAGCGTCAGATGCTTCGCCGGATCCATTCCTCTTCCAACAACAGTAATCCTTTTCATACAACCCCCAGCAAAGAGTTGAAGAGTGAAAAATCACTCTTCAACGTCAACTACTCTTGTTCCTCGAAGTTTTTCAAAATCTCTTCGATATCCAGAGGCAAAGTCGCCAAGCAACGTGGCACAACAGGACCTTCTGGTTGAACTGGTTTTACTTCTTTCATGTTTTCCTCCTTTGGAAAGTTGTAAGGAGGTTTTGCAGCGGACGTGCCAGAAACAAGAGCACTCAAATCAAATTAAATGATATTTGAGGAACGGAAAAAGCAAATTTCCGGAAAACTAAGTCTTAAACCTAAGAATCCACCAAAATCCAAAAAATGGCGGAATTGGACTCCCACGTATGTGTAAACTGTAGACCGAATTTGGGAGGCAAAAAAACAGGGTCAGAAAAGCAAAAAGCCCCACATTTCTGTGAGGCTTTCGGCATTTGAAACCAAATTTGGTAGCAAAAACTACTTAACAGTAACTTTCGCGCCTGCAGCTTCAAGAGCTTTTTTGATTTTTTCTGCGTCTTCTTTAGTCGCGCCTTCTTTAACAGCTTTGTTACCAGCTTCAACAAGGGCTTTAGCTTCAGCAAGACCCAAACCAGTCAAGCCACGAACTTCTTTGATAACGTTGATTTTGTTAGCGCCAGCGTCAACAAGGATAACGTCGAAAGCAGTTTTTTCTTCAACAGCAGCAGCAGGACCTGCAGCAGCAGCAACAGGAGCAGCAGCAGAAACGCCCCATTTTTCTTCAAGCATTTTTACTAGTTCAGCGATTTCAAGAACTGTTTTCGCAGACAATGCGTCAACAAGTTGATCGTTAGTTAGAGACATTTTAATCCTCCAGGGATTTAAAAAATTATTTAAAAATTCAAATATTTAGCACCATTAACTCCGAATCATCGGAGCGCAAGCATTATGCTTGTGGAGCTTCTTCAGTACCAGCAGTAGCACCGCCGCCAAGTTTTTCAGCATAAACGTTCAAGCATCTAGCAAGTGTAGTTGCTGGAGCAAGAAGTGTAGCCAAGAACATAGCACGGAGTTGGTCTTTGCCTGGAAGAGTTGCCAAGAATTTAATCTTTGCATCGTCCAAAGCTTCGCCATCCATAACACCGGACTTGATTTGAAGAACTTCTACGTCCTTAGCAAAATCAGCCAATGTTTTTGCAGTCGCGTTCACTTCACCGTATGAGAATACGATGGCGTTAGTACCTTTCATTGAATTAGCAAATGCTGTTTCAATAGCTGGGTGATCTTTGAACGCTCTTTTTGCTAGAGTATTACGGACAACTTTCATCTCTGAATCAGCAGCATTCAATTTTTTACGCAAGTTAGTTACTTGCTCAACCTTGATGCCTTTGAAGTCGACGATGAAAGCTCCTTTAGCTTTACTGAATTTATCAGTAATAACCTTAATCTCTTGCTCTTTATCTGCGCGAGTGATCATAAGTGAGCCTCCTTTCATTAGACTTTCGCCTTCTTGCGAAGGGATGTGTGCGAATCAGGTCGGTTTGGAGGTCAAATAACCTTTTTGCCTTATCTCGGTAGGCCCCACACATAAGAGGGATTACATCTACTAAAAGAAACCTACTGTCTCTGATCGCAATAAAAACTTAAATATTAAAACAACTCCAGTGTGAGCCGGAGTCCATTCAAAAGCTCCGAACAAGTCGGAGCTTTCTTACCTATGCTAAAGCACCAGTTGCAGCTGCTGCCGCATTTGGCTCAATCTTAACGCCAGGACCCATAGTTGAAGCTACGGAAATAGAACGAAGATAGATACCTTTAGAAGATGCTGGTTTCGCTTTAACTAGCGCGGCCAAAAGGACCATGAAGTTATCACGAAGTTTTGCATCACCCATAGATTTTTTGCCGACACCAGCATGAACGATACCTGCTTTATCAACGCGGAAATCCAACTTACCTTTTTTCTCGGCAGTTACGGCTTCGCCAACGTTCATAGTTACAGTACCGATTTTTGGATTTGGCATCAAACCACGAGGCCCCAAGATCTTAGCAACTTTAGAAACAGTCGCCATCATATCCGGAGTCGCGATACATTTATCGAAATCCAACCAGCCACCTTGGATTTTAGCCACAAGGTCGTCAGCGCCAACAAAGTCTGCGCCAGCGTTTTTCGCTTCAGTCTCTTTAGGACCTTTTGCGAAAACAACTACTTTTACTTCTTTACCCAAACCGTGAGGCAATGCGATTGCGCCACGAACTTGTTGATCAGATTGCTTAGGGTCAATACCCAAACGCAATGCTACGTCGATAGATTCATCAAATTTCGCTGGAGCTGACTCAACAACGAGTTTGAATGCTTCTTCAACAGTGTATTTTTTTGCAGAATCAACCTTCTTAGAGGCTGCTGCGAACTTCTTACCTGCCATTGTTCACTCCTACGCGATGTCGATGCCCATGCTTTTAGCAGTACCAGCAACTTGTGACATTGCAGATTCAACTTTTAAGCAGTTCAAGTCAGGCAATTTCGTTGTAGCGATTTGCTTGATTTGATCGTTATTGATTTTTCCCACTTTGTCTTTTTGAGGCATTTTGGAACCTGATTCCAATTTCAACGCCTTTTTAATCAAAGAAGACACCGGTGGTGTTTTTGTGATGAAAGTAAACGATCTGTCCTGATAAACAGTGATGATGATAGGGATGATGCTATCACCCAACGCTTGCGTACGAGCGTTGAACTGCTTACAGAATTCCATGATGTTTACCCCGTGCTGTCCAAGTGCCGGTCCAACGGGAGGAGCTGGATTAGCTTTCCCTGCCGGTATTTGCAGCTTGATCATTCCTGTAACTTTTTTTGCCATGACCCACTCCTGCAAGAGGTTTGTTAATAAGAAACGGAACCCCATGGGTCCCGTTTTGTTTAAAGTGCCACACTATGTAGCGCTAAAATTAATTTTTATCAACCTGAATATAGTCCAATTCCACTGGAGTTGGTCTACCGAAGATGCTGACAAGAACTTTAATCTTAGCCTTATCTTCGTTAATCTCTTCCACAGTTCCTTGGAAGTTAGAGAATGGACCATCTACTACAGTCACATTTTCACCTACAGAGAACTTAACTTTAGGTTTCGGTTTTTCTGAGACCCCAGCCATTTGCTGAGTCACACGAAGAACTTCCGCCTCTGGAACTTCTGGAGGACGCGTTTTAGTTCCACCCACGAAGCCGGTTACTTTTGACGCATTTCTTACTAAATGCCAAGTCTCATCATTCAAAAACATTTGAACGAAGATATAACCCGGGAAAAATTTACGTGATCTTGTTTGTTTTTGCCCTTTTACGAGCTCAACTACATTTTCCGCTGGGATCAAGATATCGCCAAAGAATTCTTCCATTTTGGAAGTTTTGATCTTTTCTTCGATAGCTTTTTTAGCTGTGTTTTCGCAGCTAGTTTGAACGTTTACGATGTACCACTTTTTTTCCATGGTCCGTCCTTACTTCATTAGGTAGTTGATAAAGAAGCCAGAGATCAAATCGAAAGAGCTAATGATCACACTGGAGATCAGAACCATCACGATGCATACGATCGTCATAGCTGTTGTATCCTTACGTGATGGCCATACTACCTTACGGACTTCAGAAACAACATCTTCACCCCAGGCCAAAACGCGTGGGTTGAACTGAAGAACTGCAAATACTGCAAAACCCGCGGCTACTGGTAAACCATGTCTTACTAGGTCGGAGTCTGCTGCTCTCGCAACCACCCCAAATGCACCAGAAAATGCTTTAATAAGAAGATGAACAGTCAAACCTACAAGGGCACCTGCGACTGCAAAACTGAGGGTCAAAATCTTAGAGTTGGCTTTTTCCATGATTCCTCATTCCTTCGTAGAAAGTTGGCAGGGGCGGAGGGATTCGAACCCACGACCTAACGATTTGGAGTCGTTCGCTCTACCGCTGGAGCTACACCCCTGCAATATTATTGATGACAATCGATTGCTTACTTCATTGCGCGTATTCAATCAACTCTCGTCAATAATCCCCGTTTTTACATCTTTCGGAGAACTTGATGATCCACCGAATGTGGATTTTAGTACATGCCAAGAAACACCGAGGGGGACCCTTTTGTCAAGGAGTCCCCCGGGTGATTATTATTTCAGCCTATGCTGCGTTAATCCTACTCAAGGATTTCAACAACAACGCCGGCGCCTACTGTACGGCCACCTTCGCGAATCGCGAAACGCAATTCTTTTTCCATAGCGATTGGAGCGATAAGTTCAACAGAAACTTCAATCTTATCACCAGGCATAACCATTTCAGTTCCAGCTTTCAAAGTACAAACGCCTGTTACGTCAGTTGTACGGAAGTAGAATTGAGGACGGTAACCATTGAAGAATGGAGTATGACGACCACCTTCTTCTTTAGTAAGGATGTATGCCTCAGCTTTGAATTTTTTGTGAGGTTTAACTGAACCTGGTTTAGCCAAAACTTGACCACGTTCAACGTCTTCTTTTTTAGTACCACGAAGAAGAACACCGCAGTTGTCCCCTGCTTGACCTTCGTCAAGAAGTTTACGGAACATTTCGATACCAGTAACAGTCGTTTTTTGAGTTGGACGGATACCGATGATTTCGATCTCGTCACCAACTTTAACGA
This sequence comes from Bdellovibrio sp., assembly GCA_046070625.1. Classification (GTDB taxonomy): domain Bacteria; phylum Bdellovibrionota; class Bdellovibrionia; order Bdellovibrionales; family Bdellovibrionaceae; genus Bdellovibrio. The sequence goes on from JBJTMR010000158.1 coordinate 38,198, forward strand.
TACCACGCTCAACACGGCCAGTAACAACTGTACCACGACCAGAGATAGAGAATACGTCCTCTACAGGCATCAAGAAAGTTTTATCAACAGCGCGAGCTGGTTGCGGAATGTAAGCATCGCAAGCTTCCATCAATTTCAGGATAGCTGGGCGACCAATTTCAGAAGTATCACCTTCCAAAGCTTTCAACGCAGAACCTTTAACTATAGGAATCTCGTCACCTGGGTATTCGTATTTAGAAAGAAGTTCGCGAACTTCAAGCTCAACAAGCTCAAGAAGTTCTTTATCGTCAACCATGTCAACTTTATTCATGAAAACAACCATTGCTGGGATACCAACTTGGCGACCCAAAAGGATGTGCTCACGAGTTTGTGGCATAGGACCGTCAGCAGAAGAAACAACTAGGATTGCTCCGTCCATTTGAGCGGCACCAGTGATCATGTTTTTTACGTAGTCAGCATGTCCTGGGCAGTCAACGTGCGCGTAGTGGCGGTTTTCTGTTTCGTACTCAACGTGAGTAGTAGAGATAGTGATACCACGCTCTCTCTCTTCTGGAGACTTATCGATTTGATCGTAAGACATCGCTTGAGCTTTACCAGCTGCTGCAAGAGTAGTAGTGATAGCAGCAGTCAAAGTTGTTTTACCATGGTCGACGTGACCGATAGTGCCGATGTTTACATGCGGCTTCGTGCGGTTAAATTTCTCTTTAGACATTATTCCTCCTGCAGAGATTTTTTTGATTTTTATCTAACTTAAAGTACAAATAAATAAATTCAAGCAAAACTAAGTGGAGCCCATGATCGGAGCCGAACCGACGACCTCACCCTTACCAAGGGTGTGCTCTACCACTGAGCTACATGGGCCTATTCTGAAAGTTGGAGCGGGAAACGGGTCTCGAACCCGCAACCCTCTGCTTGGAAGGCAGATACTCTAGCCAATTGAGCTATTCCCGCCCATCAGAAAGCCCTAATTTCACCGAGTAAGAATTTAAAAATGGTGGGCAGGGAAGGATTCGAACCTTCGTAAGCGCAAGCTAACGGATTTACAGTCCGTCCCCTTTAGCCACTCGGGCACCTACCCACTTTTTAAATACTTACTCAGAGAAATTTGGAGCTGGTTATGGGACTCGAACCCGCAACCTGCTGATTACAAATCAGCTGCTCTACCAATTGAGCTAAACCAGCTTACCTGAGATAACCGAAACGTTATATTGGAAAAAATCTACATTCGTCAAAGATAATTATTTGTCGGACTGCGATTTTTTACGATTTCCGCGCTGCGCGTGCTGTCTTAATGTCTCAGTTAAGGCCATCGCCGTGGCGACAGAAGCATTAAAAGAGGCAGAAGCATTCGTTTGCGGAATGAAAACGAGTTCATCACAAAGTCTTTCTGTTGTCACTCTTAAACCTTTATCTTCAGCTCCGATTGCCCAAATGACCTTCTCGGGAAGATCAATTTCGAAGATCGATCGCTTTCCGCGAGGACTTAAACCGTAAACCCAGTATCCTTTTTCTTTCAATATTTCCGTATACTTAGAGAAATTCGTAGTTTCTTCAACAGGCACATGCTCAACGCCACCACAGGCAACTTTGTGCACCGTGGGAGTTAGACCCACCGCGCGGTCCTGAGGAATCAAAACACCGTGGCCTCCCGTCAACCAGGACGTTCGAAGGATCGCGCCGAGGTTATGAGGATCTTCGATACCGTCCAGCATCAACACCACGGAAGTGTCATGATTTTCTAGACCGTCTAGGTCTAGCTCAGGCGCAGCATCCGCAAATAACGCGGCCCCCTGATGAGACGAACCGAATTTATCGATGACCGATTCCTGACGCGTCTCGATCTTTACTCTACGTTTAGCCGCAAGTTCTTCGATCTCGCGCAAATCTGCTGAGGACTCCCACCCATTTCTTAACCACAAGCCTTTGACTGCGTTAGGGCGCACACTCAATGTTTCTTTAATCGCGTGATTTCCCACAACAATGCGCCACTCTCTAGGAATTGCATTTTCAGAACGTTGACCGCCTCCAGAAGGAGCGCTTCCACGACGGGGTTGAGAGTTTTTTTGCTGAGGTTTTTGATTGGATCTAAAATTATTTTTTTTCATACATCGCCATTACAAATTCAGTTGCTGCTTCTCTGATATTTTTTGCTTCTAAAATAGGGCGCCCGACTACTAAAGCCGACGCTCCGGCCTTCAAGGCTTCATTCGGGCCCATTATTCGTTTTTGATCACCAGAATTCCCCATACTAAAGCGAATTCCTGGCGTGACAAGATAGAGTCCACGATTTTGTAAAAGGTCTAATTCATGCGGGGAACAAACGACCCCCGAAAGACCTGAATTTTGAACTAAAACTGCCAAATCAACGACATGTTGAGAGATGGCCTGCGCCTTCATCACTCCTGGAAGGGAGTTTTCATCCCACGAAGTCAGAATCGTGACTGCAAGAATGCGAAAAGGTCTTTGCTGACTGAGCTCACGCTCTAGGGCTGCCATTCGACTAAGAGCTTCAGACCCACTCAAGGCATGTACGGTCACCAAGGAAGCGCCTGCCTCGAAACTGGCGCGAACTGCGGCCTCCATCGTTGAGGGGATGTCGAAGTGTTTGTTATCCAAAAAGATCGGGGCTCGAGCCGCCATCTCCTTCACGAATTCCATTCCATAACGAAGA
>JBJTMR010000159.1:0-22514 GCA_046070625.1 Bdellovibrio sp.
ACAATGGGTGGCGGCACGATTTCAGTTTTGTTGGCACTAAGTGCGAATAACTTTAATACCTCAAGAGATGAACAGATTCTAAACCAACTGGCCTTAGTGCTCGCTTGTATCTTGATGTGTGCTTTAGTGTTTATTTGTTATTTCTTTGCGCCAACCTTGTTAAAGCGGTTGGGCGAACAAGCTCATCAAGCCGTGAATCGCCTGAGTGGTTTTTTGATGTTCTGTGTGGGGTTACAGATTTTAGTAAACGGAGTCATGGCAGCACTGAAGCTTGCGAAAGTGTAAGGGCAAGATGGCAGAGTCGTCGTTAAAGATTTCAAGAATTTTGCATGCAGGTTATGTGTTCGAGCACGAAGGCGTGCAGGTTGCGTTCGACACTATTTTTGAAAATCCTTTTAGTCGTAATTGCCACGCATTTCCGTCGGTACAATTTGATCGTGAAGCTATTCGAAACTTAAACTTTTCGGCTGTCTTTATTTCTCATTTTCATGATGATCATTTTTCGTTAGAAAGTTTGGATTTACTGAATCGCCAGACACCGATTTATATGTTCTGCGTATATGAAGAGCTGGTCGACTTTATTCGTAAGATGGGATTTGTGCACGTTCAGGCGTTGAAACTGAATGAGCCTATAACTATTGGAGCTATAGAGGTGATTCCGCGCAGAGCCTTGGATGAAGATGTTGATTGTCTGTTTCAAGTTAAAGCCGCAGGTTTAAATATCTTAAACGTTGTAGATTCCTGGATTGATTACGATACGCTGGATCTGTTAGTTCATCAAAAGCCCTGGGATATGGTGTTGTGGCCCTTTCAGACCATGCGTGAGCTTGAAGTGATTGCTCCTGACCGTGCGGAAAAGGCTCAAACCCAATTGCCTCCGGAATGGATCGAGCAGCTTCAGCATTTAAAACCTAAGGTTATCGTGCCGAGCTCTTGTCAGTTTTCGATGGAACCGTGGTCTTGGTATAACTATGCTTTTTTTCCTGTGACCTATCGACAGTTTGCGGAAGAAGTTTCTCGCGCCTTGCCACAAGCACAAGTACTCCGATTAAATCCGGGATGCTCGATTCAGTTCGTGGAGGGTGTTATTAGGAACACGTCCCCTTTGTCCTGGGTGATTCCTGTAGGGGATCAGAATGTCGACTACGAATATCTGCCCGAACAGAAGCCGCCATCAACGGCTGAGATCGCAAAGAAATTTTCCAAATTAACGGCTGAGCAAAGACAAAGAACCGTCCGTTTCTGTCAGCATGAAATTATTGAACGATTTAAGGATTTGGAAGTTTCTCCAGATATTTATTTTGAGAAGGTTCGTTTGTGGCATCTGACGACCTATGATGACGCTGGCGTGGGAACGACCTATAGTTATCGTATAGAACAAAATCGTCTTACTTCGACGGACCCATCAAAGGAACAGGCAGACTGGACCACCGAAGTTCCCCTGGCAAAGCTGTATGCTGCTTTAGAGCTAGGTGAGTCGTTAACGTCGATGTACATTCGAATCAACGGTTCCCAGTTTGAAGAAATCGTTGATGATCCTTTGATTCGCTGTCTATTCAATGGGTCAATTGGTAGCTATCAGAAAGCACAGCTTCTGGGGCTGCGCTTCCCTGGGCGCATGGGAATATCTGTATAGCAACATCCAAAATACTGTGTAAGATAAGTTTACCCTTTAACAAGAGGTCTTTATGGGCATTGCGGTTCTTGTAGTTCTCGGTCTTATCATCGCCTTCGTCATTTTTGTTGCCAGTCGCGATGGTAAATTTCGTTATGAACGCAGCGGAGTGATTAATGCTTCCGCAGATAAAATCTTTCCCTTCCTGGTAAGCTTCAAGTTGGGAAGTGAATGGTCTCCCTTTGAAAAAGTCGATCCCAAGATGAAAAAAACCTATTCCGGAACGGACGGTGCGGTCGGGTCAACAATGGAGTTTGAAGGAAATAGAGATGCCGGCTCTGGTAAATTAGAGCTGCTCGCAATGGTTCCGAACAAATCAGTGGATATCAGACTGACGATGATAAAACCCATCCAGGGGGACAATTTAGTGCAATACAAGCTCACACCTGAAGGTAACGGAACGTTGTTCACTTGGACGATGTCTGGCAATGGGGGGTTTATGGGTAAATTGATGGTCGTGCTGATTGATTGCGACAAAATGATCGGTGATCAGTTTGTTGCTGGAATTGCCAATCTCAAAACTATCGTTGAAGCTCAGAAATAGAGGGCCCTTTAATGAAACTTACTGAAACTCCAGATACCAAGATATTTCCGAAAACTCACTATGTATTCATTGAAAAAGTGGGGCCCTTTTTAGAGACGGCCCAAAAAGCTTGGAATGAATGTCGTATGGGTAAGGAAGAAATTGCCGAACAAGTTCAGATCACTGGTGCTTTCGCATTATGGAAGGTGATTCCCCAGATGATCTATCGTGCGGGATTTTCGGTGTCTGCCAAGCCTGAAAGATTGCCACCGGGATTTCAGTATGAAGAATTTCACGGAGGGAAGTACGCACGCTTTGTCTTAACCGGCTCCTACAGCCAGTTACCTCAAGCCTGCGAAAAAGTATTTAGCATCGTCGAAAAAACCAAAATCCCGATGCGCCATGATTTTTTCGGAGAGTGTTATGTCAATGATCCGACAGTCACTCCTGAAGATCAGCTCATGACAGAGATTCTTATTCCTACCATTTAGACAGAGCTGAAGTGGTTCAAAACCACTTCTTGTGCTCTATGATTAAACAGCGATTTGAAACTACTTTGATACCGGCGGCTTCGGCCTTTTTTTCTGCTTCTGGGTTGGAAATTCCTAACTGCAACCAAAGAACTTCTACACCTCCGACCGCAATAGCTTCGTCGACAACTTCTGGGATGCGGTCAGAACTACGAAAGACATCGATGAATTTGCGATATTCCAAGGGGATATCTTTTAGGCTGTGGTAAATCTCGAAATCTCCAACCGTGTGCTTTTTAGGATAGGTTCCGACCATTTCCCAGCCATGATCACGCATATAGACGGGCACATAATGACTGGGTTTGTGAATGTCGGGACTGAGCCCGTACACGGCAAATTTTTTATATTTTTCCAGCAGATTTTTAAATTCACTATCGGGTATATTCATGATGGATCCTTTTCCCTCACCGTATTCTGCGCGGGAAAAATCAAAAGATAAAAACAATTCTACTAATAGGATCGTGCGTGGTCGGTGGATCATTGTAAATCGGAGGTTCGATCTCGGGATTCTTGTTTGGGTCTGGATCGCCTTCGGGGATGTTTTTGCGGGGATCGCTTTTATCGGGATTTTCAATGGGACTTTTTGGCTTGCGAGGTCCTGTGATGGCGTTTTTCATTCTTTTCCTCCGTGAAAAATAAAAGGCGGATTTTATTCCGCCTTAGTATTATCGTCAGCTTCACAGGAGCGCGCAAATTACGTAATAGTTAATCCCATAGCCTCATGGGTTCTAGATCGTTATTTGACAAGGATTTCAAGTTTATCGAGCTGTTCTTCCCAACCGATACGAGCTTTTTCTGCCATTTCTATTGGAATGCCATCTTCACGAACTTTGATGGTGGTTTTTCCATCAAGAGACTCTAAGTCGATAGTAATTGTGACTTCCGTGGGCCACTTACCCGGAAAACCATAGTGTTCTGCGGAAACAGGGCGGGCGTTTTCGTCTGAAAAATACATCATTATTTTAAGATGTTTATTGGGAACGATTTGTCTAAAGCGACCCGCACTCCAAATTTTTTTACCATCTAATGCTTCCATAGCTAGCAGGAGGCTGCCGCCTTCGTGAAATTCTGTTTTAACCACAGGTGCGGAGTAAGTTTTTGGTCCCCACCAGAGTTTCATTTTTTCTGAATTGCTTAGGGCTTCCCAGATTTTTTCTACCGGAGCAACGATGGTGCGCTGTGTGCGAATGACGGGCTTTTCTTTTTTGGTATAAAAAAAGACGGTGAATCCTACGATAGCGGCGACAAAAACGGCTAACAGCGACTGATTTCTCATGCTGTTAGCCTAATAAAGATAGGAGCGGAATTCAAGACTTAGGAGAAATTCGGACGACGGAAGCGCAGTTCTGGCAGATCTCAGACAGGGGCCATAATATAGGAGCTTTGCCGATTTTTACCAAAGATCCACAGTGTGGGCAGTTGATTTCGCCGGAAAGCATTTCTTCATGATATTTGCGCGCACGAAATGCCATAAAAACGCCTAAGAATAGGAACAAGGGCACGAGCACAAAATGTACGACGGGCAACAAAATGCTAAAAATCGCCAAGCCCCAAAAAACCGCCAAGGCTTTGACAACTTTCATCAAAGTTTCACGTTGGGAGTAAACTCGAACCTCTGCAAAACCATATTCGTATTTTTCGCTGTTTGCTTTTCCTTGGATTTCAATTTTCATGGCTATTCCTTTTCGACCATCTGACTGCGATTTTGACTAGGATAATATTCGTGAGGAACTTGCAGGCCACGACGAACAATTTTTTCCGTCATGATCGAGTTTTTCATCGTGAGAGAAGAAACAATATAGGCAATCGAGCAGCAGCCTAAAAGTGGAACTAACCCTAGGGGTTGCTTGGTGGCTTCCAGTGCGAATAAGACGGAGGTTAACAACGCACGAGATGAGCCGGCAAACAGAGCGGCCATTCCCACCAGCGCCATCGCACTTGGATCGATATGTAAATTCGGAAATAGACCGGAAAGAGAAGTGCCAAAAACAAACCCAAAAGCAGATCCCAAAGTCAGCAAAGGGGCCAAGGTTCCTCCCGAGGTCCCACTTCCTAAAGCAATCGCCCAAGAAAGAAACTTCCACACCAGAATACTCATGGCCGCTCCGATAGTGAGTGAGCCACTAAGGCTCATGGTGATATTGTTATAACCGACCCCGAGACTGCGCGGCTCGATAAGTCCGATGATACCGACAGCCAGACCACCCATCGCGGGCCACCACATCCAATGCACGGGAATTTTTTCAAAATGATCTTCAATCCAGTATATAGATTTTGTGACGAGCACACACATAAAACCCATGATGATTCCAAATAACAAGTACACCACCAGATTTGGGACATCTGTACTGACGATGGCGGGCATGTGGAAGAAGGACTCAGTCCCAATGAAGATCGAACGCAAGGTTGCGGCTACCACCGTTGCAAGCGCCACCGGGACAAAAGACTTTGCGCGAAATTCAAACAACAGTAATTCAATGGCTATCATCACAGCCGAAAGGGGCGTTCCAAAAATGGCAGCCATTCCGGCAGCAGCGCCCGACGCCAGTAAGATCTTTCTTTCATAAGCAGTGACAGGCAGGACTTGGCCTAACCAAGAACCCAAGGCGCCCCCAGTGGCGATAATCGGCCCTTCAGCCCCAAAGGGACCACCGGAGCCGATGGCAATTGCTGAAGACAGAGGTTTTAAAAATGTGATTCGGCGAGGGATACGGCTTTCACGCTGAAGAATGTTTTCCATGGCCTCCGGAATTCCGTGACCGCGAATGGCTTTAGAACCCCAGCGGGCCATGGCTCCAACGAGCAATCCTCCCACGACAGGAATAAGAATGGCCCACCAACCCAAGGTATTGTCACCAGGGGCTTTTTCTTCGAAAGAAAACTGTTGGAAGTAAAAAATATTTGTGAAGAGCTGAATTCCCAGAAGCAGAAGTTTAGCGACGATCATACTTAGAATTGAAACAAAGATACTTAAAGCGCAAACCAGGAGCACACGTCGACGACGACTTAATTCATTCTCGGCCATTTTTACCTCAGGTTCGGACAGTTATCTTTTGTGAAGAGATCGTCAATGCGTTGGGCCTTGCATCGAAACAGCGTGTCAAAAATGAAGATTGATGTTAAGCTGGATTCTTAAGGTGAGGAACGATCATGGGAACTTGTTGTGTCTGTCAGAAAACCAACGCGACTTTACATTGTGGAATTTGTAAAGAAGACGTTTGTAAAAAGTGTGCGCAGTTTTTAGAGGACGGACAGTTTTCTTACATGACGTCTATTCCGGCAGACTTCAGGCACACCACTTATTGTGGGCCTTGTTTTGATCAGAAGGTGACACCTGCATTAGCGGAATATGAAGCGATGCTTGAAAAGGCGAAAGGCATTGTTGTCTTTTACAAGGCAGATTCAAAAGAAACTCGACATTTTCGCCGTATTGAAAAGCCTTATAAAGTAACTGATTGTGCAGACAAAGATGAAGTGATGATGCGTTTGGCTTATCAGACAGCCGAGGCTGGCTTTAACTCTATATTGGACGTTGAAGTTTCATCTAAGAAAGTCCTTAACGGAACTTATAAAACATCTACATGGAGTGGCGTGGGAATCCCTGCGCAGATCACTTCGAAGCGATTTCTTTAAAAGATATTCCCAGATAATTCCGGGAATATCTTTTCGTATTTTTATTGCACCGTAATCCAAACGTTTCTTATTCCATAGCTGCGAACGAGTCTGTTGAACATGTACCCGTTATCTGGATGCATGCGAATACATCCATGGGATGCGGGCTTTCCAAGTTTCGACCAGTTCCCTTGAGGAGTCCCGTGAAGCGCATAACCACCCGTGATGAACACTGCATAGGGCATGTTGCCTAGGCCATTATAGTCGCCACCAGGATATTTTGCGGAAGTATAGCGGTCATAAATACGACCATCTGGATGTCTGTCAAAATTGGGCGTGGTATATCCCGCCATGCCTGTCGATACGGGCCAAGAACCACGGGCGCTACCATTGACATACAAATATAATCTTTGTGAACTCTTAACGACTTGTGCCCACACTGCGCAGTTGTTGCGGGAACAGCCACCAAAAATTCCGATAACATCATCTAACACATTATTGATGTGGGCGGATTTACCGGTTTCTTCTTCATAGATTCGGTCATACTCTTCCAAAACTTTTTCAATATTGGGATCAAAAGGATTTAGGTCTTCAATCATGTTAGGAATGCGGTCATCTTCGGAAACTGTCATTGTTCTGGCGTGGGCAGGATTCCCTGTGAAAAACACCAGAGCGAGACTCAAACATGTTAAATGATGTCTTGTTTTCATGTCGCACCTCAATCGGTTGTGGGTTTAACATGCCCACAGTGTACGCCTTGCGTACAAAAATTGAGGTTGTCCTGGTCTTTAAAAAATAGATGACAATAAAAACCTGCGAAAACTGCGGAGTCTCACAGGACCTTTTATGGCACCCGTGAAACCCAAAAGTATCTTGGTATTAAGCGGTGCCCGGAGTGCCTTGAGGAATTGCAATGGCATCTTCTTGGATTTTTTGCAGAATCAAGTCGAAGTGAACCTTCAGCTGGGCATTGTTGGAAATAGATCGACAAAAAAGGAATGTAAAGTACAAGCGTTCTTTGGAATCCAATTTGAATAAGTCCCAAAGCGACGGAATCGTGTCGATAGAAAAATGACGTTTTTTATCCAACACAAGTTTTACGAAGGTTTTGGAAACCTTCATTTTATCAGCACAAAACTGTAGCGAGAACGCATATTTCTTGGATTTTTCGAATAAGAACTTCTCTTTTAAGAAGTCACGGTAATCTGGGAACTGTCCAATATGTATCGACATTTGCATATCCTATCTCATATTTCTTATTAATTAGAATGGATCTTAAAGAGCTAGGGTGGGAGCCGCGTCATTTTCGTTTACTATATGTCGACGTTGAGTTTCTCAGGTGTGCTGTCAGAAGTTTGGCTAAAGATATTTGTTTATTTTAAGATACCGGGGATTTTAGAGCCCCCGGTCTTGTGAATCATACTTTCAATTCAATTCTGAATTAGTTGCGGCTTTGATCCAAAGCAATTTCCATACGATTCAAGCCCAAGTTAACGCCGAAGCCTTTTGCAAACTGCAATGAAACTTTAAGAGCTAACGTTGGAAGATCAATGCGAGTCGCTGTGATCACGCCCACGCCACCAATGATTGAACCTTGTGCTTGTGCTACGTAATAAGTTCCAAGAATTGCTTCAGGGTTTGTGTTGAAAAGAGCGATTTCAGCAGCTTGACCGGTCAATTCCATGCGACCAATAGCAACTTGTGGAGAAAGAGCTTTAGCTTTCATTTTAACAGTTACTGGGTATTCAGCAACTTCACCGCTTGGGTTCATGCAAGACAATGTACCTTTACCATTGTATTGGTAATTGCCAAGGATCACTTTAAAACCAGAAGCTTCCCCTTTGAAGTTCAAATTGCAAGACCATGCTGGAGCCGTGAAAGCGTGTGCGGAACCTGCGCCCAAAACCATTGCTAGTGCCAATAATACTTTTTTCATTTTAATCCTCCTCAGGATTTAGTGTTTTTGTTGTTTCCTAAAAACATCCGCATGTGCGGTATGGACAATAAATAAAACGGGAAACTTTACGTGTCTAGACCCGTGCCGGGACATACTGTCCCGACCGTTAAATTCGGGACAACTTGTCCCGAACACTTGCGTTATGAAAGTTTCCTGCCTATATAGATGATCATGGAAATGAATGTAAAAACTTTGCTACTGCAAGAATTGGCAAAGCGCCAAACGCGCAACTCTTCTTATTCTTTAAGAGCATTTGCCCGTGACTTGGGGCTGGGCTCTACGACATTGTCGGATGTTCTTGCGGATAAACGTTCACTCTCAAAGTCGAATCTTGAGAAGGTGATGGAAAAACTCTTAGTATCACCACTGGAGAAAGAGACGCTGTGGCTACAGTACCGAGAAGGTGCTAGCAAAGGAGAGGTCGATGATCGTCTGGTGATGGAAGAAGATTCCTTTCGCCTTATTGCAGATTGGCATTATTTAGCGATCTTGAATTTAGCAAAAATTCCGAATAACAAAGCAAACCCTCAGTGGGTTGCCGATCGCCTGGGAATTTCTACACAGGAAGCTGACGCGGCCTTAGAGCGATTACTCAGAATGGAATTGCTTAAAAAGAATCGTAATCGTTTAGTTCGCACGGCAAAACCGATTACAACGTCCAAGGATATTCCCTCAGCTGCAATACGTAAGCACCATACGCAAAATTTGCACTTAGCAGAGCAATCGCTCCATCGTGATCCTGTGGATACGCGCCAGTTTTATTCTCTGACTGTGGCGGTGAACCCTGAAAAATTGCCCCTAGTAAAAGACATTATATTTAAGACTCGAAAAAAGATTGGTGATCTGTTAGAAGACGGACCACTCTCTGAGGTTTATACTTTTTCGTTCCAACTGTTTCCAATTACAAAACTTCAGAATTCGACGGAGGATCAAGATGCGTAAAGTTATCGAATCCATCAAAATGGCAAAATCTCTTGTGGCGGCTATCATCATGATTTCATCACCAAGTGTATTTGCCTTGGGTGGCGGTGATTGGGTTAATAACGGTGGTGGTACGGCTGAAAAGAACGTAATGTACGCTTACGAAAAGCTTGGCAAGTATATCCAGGTTTGTCTTAAATCTGAAGCCTGCAAGCTTGATCCAAAACAAAAACAAATGTTGGCGCAAATTGCTTATGGTCTTCCGCAAGAGCTTGCAAGCCACAACTTGCATTTCTCTTCCGAAAGAAGATCTCCGGGGTTCTTTATCATTGACGGTCTTGTGCGTGTGGCGAAAACCGGCCGTGCTCAAGGCAGTCCGATCTATGTGAATTCGGATCTTCTTTATAGTAAAAATTCATCTGGCGGCTACAATGCGGTTTCTGTTCCCGAGGCGGTGGCCATCTTGGTTCACGAGCTGGGGCACCATTATTCTGGTGCGAGCCATGAAGAATTGGATCTTTTAGGGGTGCGCGTTTCTTTGTTGCTGCAACAAAAATTCAGTTCTACGCCGTTGATCCCTTGGAGCAGTGATATCTCTGCGACGATCTATAGCACAGATTCAATCAACGAGTTTCCAGAGATTCTGTTGACCGTTGGTCAGGATGTATTGAATGTCAGCAAGATATATGAAGACACGGTTCGCTGTTTCCGCGTATCAGTTCCAATTCCGATATTGCCATTGCCGGACATTGATTTGGTTAGCAAAAAACCAGCTGGGTCGCTTTTGTATAACGTGCACTGGGATAAGTTCAAAGAATCTGATACCAAGATTTCTGTGAAGATGGTTGGGAATGTTTCTAATAACTGTATTTACAAAACCAACATTGGTATTCGTAATAACGACTTTAAAGTTTCAATTAGTTTTGAGGCGAATAAAGTAAACGGTCAGTGGGTCTTTAATCCGAATTCTTTAGGTGTGAATCAGTTCCGTGATTCTTGGTACAAGATCATTAAGTTGCCGCTAAATCCTTTGATGCAATAATAAAAGGCCCTGATAAAGGGCCTTTTTCTTTTTACCAATAGAAATAAGCAAAGCCACAGAGGGCAAGTCCTATAGCCCAGGTCAGTTTGGGTCCGTCCACAAAGTAAGGATAGATCATCAGAGCCAATCCAAAGCCGACGTTGCGCATGTTTGCCTCACGACGGCCGTGCTTCAATACATACCAACCTACAAGGCCAAAAATAAGACCGGCAATTATCGACGACATGTCGAAGTTTAGACTCAGCGAATTGTTCAAAGAATCTAAAGCGACGTCTTCCATGGTTATTGTCCTGCCTTTTTAGCGGCCAAATAGCCTTCGTAATCAATATGGTTGTCGTATGTCACGCCACCATCAATTTCGATGATTCTGTTGGCAACCGTTTGTACCAGCTCATGGTCATGAGAAGTAAAGATCACAGTGCCTTTAAAGCGTTTAAGACCATCATTGACTGCGGTAATGCCTTCCAAGTCCAAGTGGGCTGTGGGACCATCCAGAATCAAAATATTCGATCCTGAAAGCATCATCTTAGAGAACATGCAGCGTACTTTTTCTCCACCTGAAAGAACATTCGGCGCTTTCAGTGCATCAGTACCACCAAAAAGCATTTTTCCAAGGAAGCCACGCAAGAAAGTTTCATCTTTATCTTCAGAGTACTGACGGAGCCAATCTACCAGAGTGTCTTCGCCACCTTGGAAATACTTGGAGTTATCAGTAGGGAAGTAACTGCGGTTCGTTGTAATACCCCAAGTAAAACTTCCTGAGTCTGCGGTTGTTTCGCCAGAAATAATTTCCATAAGAAGTGTTTTGGCAACGTCATTGCGGCCGACTAAAGCGACCTTATCGCCTTTTCTCAGAGTAAAGCTGACGTTCTTTAAAAGGGTTTCGCCTTCCAAAGTTTTAGTAAGCTTATCGACCACTAAAACGTCATTGCCCAATTCACGTTTGATATCGAAACCGATGAAAGGCTGGCGGCGTGAAGAAGCCGGTAAATCATTAAACTCAAGCTTTTCCAATTGTTTCTGACGGGAAGACGCTTGGGATGACTTAGAGGCATTCGCGCTAAAGCGTGCGATGAAGGCTTTTAGTTCTTCAGCTTTATCGGAACTCTTTTTGTTTTGGTCTGACAACATACGTTGCTTCAGCTCGCTGGCTTCGCGCCAGAAATCGTAGTTACCCGTAAATGTTGTCACTTTGCCATAGTCGATATCTGCAATATGACTACAGACTTTATTTAAGAAGTGACGGTCATGGGAAATCACGATGACCGTGTTCTGAAAGTTCATCAAAAAAGCTTCCAGCCACTGGATCGCATAGATGTCCAAGTGATTCGTCGGCTCATCCAGAAGCAGGATGTCGGGCTGACCGAAAAGAGCCTGGGCCAAAAGAACTTTGACCTTATCGCCGGGGTTGAGCTCTTTCATAAGTTTTGTATGAAGATTATCGCCAATACTTAGGCCCGCAAGCATAACGCCTGCTTCAGATTCCGCTTCCCAGCCATTCAGTTCTGCAAACTCTGTTTCGAGTTCAGAGGCGCGAACACCGTCTTCTTCGGAAAAGTCTGGCTTGGCATACAGGGCGTCTTTTTCTTGCATCACTTTATAGAGACGGTCGTTGCCCATAAGAACAGTTTTTAAGACTTCAACTTCGTCATAGGCATAGTGATCTTGCTTCAAAATGGAAAGGCGCATATCGGAACCGATAATGACTTCCCCAGTATTGGGCTCGATCTCTTTAGAGAGGACTTTTAAAAATGTGGATTTACCTGCGCCATTGGCGCCAATAAGGCCATAGCAATTGCCGGGCGTGAATTTTACGTTCACGTCGTCAAATAGCTTTTTACCACCGAATCTAAGGCTGACATTGGATGTGCTGATCATAAGTTCCCAGGTTTTACGCGGAATGGTTCATAATAGCAATATTTCTGAAAATTCTCTCTTGAAAAAGGGCTCGGAATCCTGGAAGTATAGGGGCCTCTTCGAGGGAAATGTCATGAAGAAAGCTCTAAATACTCGGGAACTTCGCCAAAACAAACCTAATCGCCATGAATTCGAAAAGATAGCTCGAAACAAGATTATTTTGTTTTTGGACCGTCTGCTGAATAATCATAACTTGGGTGCGATTTTGCGCTTAGCCGATGCGGCTTTGGTAGAGAAAGTTCTTATTTTCGACTCCCTGGCAAATACAGAAGGCAAAAAAGCCCTGGCGACGGCTAAAGGCGTTGCGGAATGGGTGCCTCATGAAAATGTGACCGAGGGGTTAGAGACCTTGAAGTCCCTTAAGGCAGAAGGTTATCAAATCGTGGCATTGGAGCTTTGTCACGACAGCGTTCTATATCATCAGTTTCCGATGCAGGAAAAAATTTGCATGGTCGTCGGCAGCGAAATGAAAGGTGTCTCTGAAGAGTTCCTGGAGCTCGCGGACTATCGCCTTCATATTCCTATGGGAGGAATGGCGAATTCTCTAAATGTAGCAACGGCGACAGCGATAGCTCTTTTTGATATGGTTCGTCGCAAGCACTCTTAGTATATTCTCAAATTTGCACATCATTTTGAGTCACAATGATTCGCTTAGCGTAGGACTTTGACAGAATCTTGTGAGTTCCTGGCTTTAAAGAGATAATGTAACCATCCGGCACGTTTGTTGGTCTGCGAAAGTGGACATAAAATTAGGAAGGTTTTATTTATGGGACGTAGTCAGGATAAAAATACATTTCTTATTGTTAGTGGTGATCCCACCCGCATCACCATTTTGACAGAGACACTAAATAAAAACTTTGCGAATAGCTCCGTTTTCCATGGTGCCGATTGGTTTGATACGAAATACAAAATCGATAATGTCCGCCCCAAAATTATGTTTATTGACGAATATCTTCCTAAGGGGTCCGGTTACGACATCGTCAGCAAAGTCTTAAAAGAGAAAAATAACGATTCCATTTTTTTGGTAGTTATTTCTTATGTGGCTGATCACGATATGTTTCCTCATGAAGTACAAAGTGGTCGCCTTTCATTTCTGACTGAGCCAGATCGGCCTCAGGCCTTAGTGGATGTTGTCGCAAAAATTATCGCCCCTAAAGTGATCGAGGACAAATCACAGTACCGTCTGCGCCAGCTTACGGCCGGAGAAATTCTTTTCAAAGAAGGCGAGAACACAGAAGTTGTGTATATCGTTAAAAATGGAAATCTCAATGTCTATAGCCAGGGAACTGCGGGTGGAAAAATCACCCTGGGAGAAATTGGCCCTGGAGAATTTGTCGGAGAGATGGGGCATTTTAATCATGAACCCCGATCGGCAACAGTAGAGGCGTTGACCGATGTTGAGCTGATTGAGATTCCGATGTCTTCACTAGAAAATGTTATTTTCTCAAAACCCTCTTGGGCAAAGGCCCTTGTTAAAACTTTGGCTCAGCGTTTGAAGCGTGCGAACAAAGCTCTGACGGGCTAAAGTTTGCTTGTAATTCAACAATTACCGATACCTACAGAACCCAGCTTATGTGGCTGGGTTTTTACTTGGGGCTCCTTGATAAAAAATCCATCGCCAAGGCTTCTTTCGCAGAGGTAAAATCAAGTCCTTACGAAAAGGCAGGTTGTATGCATAAGCGTCAGTTGGGAAGAACCGGAATTGAAGTTGCTCCATTTGCTTTAGGTGGAAATGTGTTTGGTTGGACGATTGATAAAGAAACATCCTTTAAAGTACTAGATGCTTTTGCGGACGCGGGCTTTAACTTCATCGACACCGCAGATGTCTATTCAAACTGGGTGCCTGGTCATCAGGGTGGTGAATCCGAAGTCATTATCGGTCAATGGCTGAAGTCACGAGGTCATCGTGAAAAAATGGTCATTGCCACGAAAGTGGGGTTAGCGATGGACTCTGATCGTAAGGGCTTAAAAGCGGCTTATATTGTATCGGCGGTTGAAGCTTCCTTGAAGCGACTGCAAACAGATTACATCGATCTTTATCAGTCTCACCGCGATGATATGGAAACTTCCCAAGAAGAAACTTTGGCGGCTTACGCACGGCTGGTGAAAGAGGGTAAGGTTCGTGTCATTGGCGCTTCGAACTTTACTGAAAAAAGATTGCGCGAGTCCTTGAACATCAGTGAGAAAATGGGCTATCCCAGCTATGTTACCTTGCAGCCTAAGTACAACCTTTATGACCGAGCGGAATTTGAATCTGAGCTAGAACCGTTGTGTCTAGAAAAAGGTATCGGGGTCATTCCGTACTATTCGTTGGCCAGTGGATTTCTGTCAGGAAAATACCGTCACCAAGAAGATGTAAAGAAAAGTGCTCGCGGGGAAAAAGCGATGAGCTATTTGACGGAGCGCGGATTAAGGATTCTGGCGGCATTAGACGATCTGGCAATGGACTATCAGGTGAAACCCGCAACGATCGCCATGGCTTGGTTGATGCACAGGAAAAGCATTCTGGCTCCCATTGCCAGCGCCACGAACGTCGATCAATTGCATGAATTAACAAAGGCCGCGGATGTCAAATTAACCATCGTGGAAATAGAAAAATTAGATTTTGCGAGTCGTTATTAGGTTCTGTCCGGGCTCTGGTTTTCTGGAGCCTCTTTTGATAATAAAAAGCTCATAACGCGGGAATCTTGGTTGCAATGGAAGGGCACTTTCAAGGAAAGTAAGCCCATGCAATTTGAACCCGCAGTGCTTGAACAGACTTTGCAAAAGTCATTCGGGCTAACACAATTTCGTACCGGACAAAAAGAAATCATATCTGGGATTTTGAATAAAAAAGATGTCCTGGCCGTTTTACCAACGGGCGGAGGTAAGTCTTTGTGTTTTCAGTTTCCAGCGGTGTTCAGTAAACAGTTAGTGGTAGTTATTTCTCCTTTGATCGCTTTGATGAAAGATCAAGTGATGTCCCTGACCAAAAAGGGCATCCCAGCGGGATGTCTGTATGCGGGACAATCTGATTCGGAAAAGCGCGCAATCTTTCAAGAGATTGAAAAAGGTGGAACTTTTGTTTTGTATCTTTCGCCCGAACGCGTACAAAAAGAAGGCTTTCATCGTTGGATTCAAAACCGTCAGATAGCCTTGTTTGCTATTGACGAGGCTCACTGCGTATCGCAATGGGGGCATGATTTCCGGGAAGAGTACAGTCAGCTCAATATTCTGAAGCGCTTGCGCCCAGATGTTCCGATCTTGGCTTTGACAGCATCCGCGACACCGACGGTCCTTGCGGATATCTCTATTAATTTGAATCTTCAGAATCCTGAACGCCGTGTTCACGGTTTCTATCGCCCGAATTTGTATTATCAAGTTGAGTTCTGCGCTGACGAAGAAGCAAAGATGGCCATGTTGATACAAGGCCTGAAACAAGCTCCCACAGGACGCGTGATCATTTATTGCGGGACTCGTAAAGTGACGGAAGAACTTGCGGCTTTCTTACAAAAGAGAATTGCGCAAGTTGGTTATTACCATGCGGGGCTGACCAATAATGATCGCACACAAACACAAGAAGCCTATGCGCGTGGGGATCTGCGTATTTTAGTTGCGACCAATGCTTTCGGAATGGGGATCGACCAGCCGGATGTGCGCATGGTGATTCACTATCAAATGCCAGCTAACATCGATTCTTTGTATCAAGAGATGGGGCGTGCGGGGCGCGATAGCATAGATTCAACTTGCTTGATGTTGTATTCGAAAAAAGACAAAGGTCTGCAAACGTATTTCATCACCAGTTCCGAAGCACCCAAAGAGATTAAAAATTCTCGTTGGCGCAACTTGGATGCCTTAGTGAATTATGCTGAGGGTGGGGAGTGTCGCCACGCAGAGATTTTAACGTATTACAAAGATGCGCAACGTATTGAACGTTGTGGTCACTGTGACACCTGTTTGCCACAGTCAGAGCGCAAAGTTGCAAGGCCGATAGAAGCTTTGATGGCTCCAATGAAAAAATCTAAAGTGTCGAAATCCAAAACGGATCTCGGTGGTATTGTGCTAGACCAAATGCAGGAAGCTCGCTTCCAGTTGTTAAAAAAATGGCGCAAAGAAAAAGCCAAAGAGTTGGACATGCCAGCCTTTGTTGTCTTTAGTGATCAGACCTTGAAACAGTTGGCGATACAGAACCCGCAGAAGATTGACGATCTTAAAAATGTTCATGGCATCGGAGAAGCAAAACTGGCAAAATTTGGCTGGGATCTGATGGCTGAACTAGGTTCTGAATCATAAAAGCCCCGATCCTGGGGAAAGAATGAAAGTAGCAATTGCTGGTGCAAGTGGATTTATCGGTAAAGCCTTGGTGAAAGAGCTTTACGGTGCACATTCCGTTATTGGCCTGAGTCGTTCCCATCGTAGTGATAAAGAGCCGAACTCTTCTCTGGAGTGGCGTTGTTGCGATCTATTTAGCTTATTGGATGCTGAGAAGGCTTTAGAGGGCGCGGATGTCGCCGTGTATTTGGTTCACTCTATGCGACCTTCTGCGCATTTAACTCAAGGTTCCTTTGAAGATTTCGATTTGATTGTGGCTGATAATTTTGTCAGAGCCGCTGAAAAAAATAATATCAAAAAAATTATCTATCTAGGCGGGCTGTTGCCAGAAGATAAGACGAAACTCTCGAAACACTTACGCAGTCGACATGAGGTGGAAGAGGTTTTTAAAAAAAGCCCCATTCCCGTGACCATCCTACGAGCGGCTTTGATAATTGGCGGTGAAGGATCTTCTTTTCAGATCATGGCAAGATTGGTCGAAAGACTTCCCGCGATGTTATGTCCTGCATGGACTTCAACACCCAGCCAGCCAGTGGCCTTGCCGGACGTTCTAAAAGCCCTTCGTTACTGTGTGGAAAATGAAACTGACAGTAAGACTTTTGATTTAGGTGGGCCCGACATTATCAGTTATTCTGATATGATGTTGCGTGTGGCAGCTTTGCGGGGCTTGAAGCGTAGGCTTATTCCCGTGCCCTTTTTGACTCCACATCTTTCTGCGCTGTGGGTGCGTATGGTCACGGGGGCGCCGCGTGACTTGGTAAATCCTTTGATCGAGGGCCTGAAAATCCCACTCAGGGCTCGAGCAAATCACCGCCTGCCCTTAACGGAAGATTTGCATATTGATGAGGCCTTAAAAGACGCGATGGCAACCTACGATTCAGCAAAAAAGCCACACGCATTTCAGGCTCCGGATGTGGGACGTTATGAAGTGCGTTCGGTGCAGCGCTTGCCTCTGCCCGGGGGTTGGACGGCCGAAGATGTTGCGAAAGAGTACATGAAGTTCCTACCGAACGCGAAGCCAGGTTATATTCGGGTTTCGGTTCAAGATCGTTGGGTGTATTTTTATATTCCGTTTCCTTATATTCGGTTATTAGTCTTGGAGTATTCACCCGCGCGCAGTTGGTCCCATCGTCAGCTTTTCTATATTCGAGGGGGGCTGTTTTCTAAGAAAATTGGCCGGGGCAGATTGGAATTTCGTGAAGTCTTGGGCGGAAATGCCTGTTTATCCGCGATTCATGACTTTAAGCCGCGTTTGCCGTGGTTTGTCTATAAGTCGACCCAAGCCATTGTTCACCTTTGGGTTATGAAGCAGTTCGCACGGCACCTTGCTGCTCGCGCGAAGATGGGATAAGACAAGGATATGAAACCAATTATTTTAACGGGCGACCGCCCGACAGGCCCTCTTCATCTTGGACACTATGTTGGATCTTTGCAAAATCGTGTAAAGCTTCAGTCCGATTACAAACAGTACGTCCTGGTTGCCGACGCGCAAGCGTTGACGGACTACTATGAAAATCCAGAACACGTTCGTAAAAATGTCGAACAAGTGACCTTGGACTATTTGGCAGTGGGTATCGATCCAGCACAAAGCACGATCTTTATTCAGTCCCAGGTTCCCGAGCTTTTTGAATTAACGTTTTATTTCATGAATCTTGTGACGGTGGCTCGCCTCGAGCGCAATCCAACGTTAAAAGATGAAATCCGTCAAAAGAACATGAAGGATTCTATTCCGGCAGGCTTCTTTACATATCCTGTAAGTCAGGCTGCAGACATTTTAGCTTTTAATGCCGATCTTGTTCCGGTGGGTGAAGATCAAAACCCGATGATCGAACAAACCAATGAAATCGCTCGTCGTTTTAATTTCCTTTATAAAACAGAGACATTTAAAGACGTAAAAGCAATGGTTGGTGCCACAGGCCGTTTGCCAGGACTTGATGGTAAAGCCAAAATGAGTAAGTCCTTAGGCAATGCGATTTACTTAGGTGATTCTGCTGGCGACATCAAAAAGAAAGTGAATTTGATGTACACGGATCCAAACCATTTGAAGGTAGAGGATCCAGGGACAGTTGAAGGACACGCGGTTTTCATGTTCCTTGACGTCTTTGATTCAAACAAATCAGAAGTCGAAGAATTAAAAGCTCACTACCGTCGTGGTGGTTTGGGTGATGGCGTCTTAAAAAAGCGCTTGGTGGACATTTTAGAAGCTACGTTGTCTCCGATGCGTACTCGTCGTGAGGAATATGCAAAAGATCCCGCTTATGTTCGTGAAGTTTTGCGTACTGGCACAGAATCAGCCCGTCAAGTGGCAGCGAAAACTCTTTCTGATGTTAAAAATGCCATGGGTATTGTGTACTAAGGGAAGCTTTCTCCGAAAGGAGCTTCTATGGCCACATATGCCCGTGATGTGATGACTAATAAAATTATGATGATTTCCGTCGGTCAGTCCTTGGCCGACGCGATGGAATTGATGGTTGAAAAGCGCATTCGGCATCTTCCGGTCGTTGATGCCGAATTAAAAATTGTCGGCATTCTGCAATTACAAGACTTTAGCGGCCTGTCCAATTTGGAAGACCAATATGTGGAAGCCTATATGACCACGCCAGTGGAATGGGTTTCTCAAGAAATGCCCTTACGCGCAGCTGTTTTAAAGATGCTTGAAAAGAAAATACATTCGCTGTTGGTTGCCGATGAGAACAATGAATTGGTTGGCATTGTCACTTCTGAGGATCTTTTGTGGATCTTAGCGCGCAGCTTAGAAAAGTCCGAGAAAAAGCATTCCGTACTAACGTTGTTTGATATCGAAAGCTTGGATGAAATCGCGCATCAGATTGCACAGACGGGCTTATAATAAATCACTCGCTTTTATCTGGGTAAATGCAATCACCTTAATAACGATTGCCGAGCTTTACTAAAATCCTAAAGCTAAGAATGTCTGCGCGTGAAGAGCAATTAAAATTGCGAAGGGCGCGGACAGTGGCACAACCACCGCCCAGGGCTTTGGATTATGCCTAAGATGCAAAAATGTTACGACGAACATGATGGGGCTAAAGCAGATCAAACTCAGCGGCACTGCAATTTTAAATATTAGCAGAGCTCCACAAAGAATTTCGATAGTCTTTACTGTAGGCATGATGAACTTGGCTTCGATACAAGCTTCGGTGAATCGGGTGATGGTCGGGCTGGCCGGGGGAATAGGTAAGAAATGGAAAAATCCATTAAGTCCCCAAAAGACCATTTGTAATCCAAAAATCCAACGACATGCAATTTCGATATATTCCATCTTCGACCATTGTAGCGTTAGTATTTAAAGGTTTGTAACTTATATTTTTACAGACGTGTCCTCGTTGCTGGGATCTACTGATTGTTATCACTGGACTTCGCAGGATTTCATGCCTTCACAAACCCCTTGGTACTTTTGAATCTGGGGGCTCTCGTGGATATAGAAGTTGCTAAAATTTCTGAAGATGATTTCTCAAGCAATCTGTACCGCAGCTTAGCGCAAGAGTGGTATGGAACCAATGTCGGCCCGATGGCAATCGCTCGGGCTCAGGCTCGCGCACAGACTCCATGGATCCTGGAGCGAATTCGTAAATACATCGGCTATCGGGCAGAAGTTTTAGATGTCGGCAGTGGTGCGGGGTTCTTTTCTAATGAAGCTGCACGGGCCGGTCATAAGGTTACGGGGCTTGATGTTTCTGAAAACAGCTTAAAAGTCGCAGAGCTGATGGATAGAACTGGATTAGTGCGCTATGTGGAAGGTGATGCGTATCGTATGCCTTTTGCCAAAGAAAGCTTTGATGTGGTTGTGGCGTTGGATTTACTGGAGCATGTCTCGGACCCAGAACAGATCATGTCAGAGATGACTCGAGTGTTAAGACCTGGAGGACTTCTATTTTTCCATACGGTTAACAAAAATCCTCTTTCTTATGTTTTCGTGTTTAAAGGAAAATGGCTCGTTCGTAATACACCATTTAAATATTATGACTATTCGCTCTTTCGTCGTCCCGATGTGATTGAGCAATGGTGCACAGAGCTGGGGTTAGAGATCCAAACTTTGCAAGGGTTGAGGCCAAAGATTTTGAAGAAATCTTTTTGGCGGTGGATATGGAATCGCGAAATTCCCGAAGATCTTCAGTTTGTCTGGGGAAAATCTAAACTCATTTCTTACACGGGCTGTGCAAAGAAGCTTCGTGAGCATTGATGTCAAAGTGATGCTCGGTATAGATGGACGATTTGAAATTTGTTTTTTCTTATCGAGGGCGTATAAACACGCCTATGACGAATAACCGCATCTTGAAATGTACAGGCCTTTTTTTGGTGGGCCTTCTGGCTGGGAATACCTTTGCATTTATCTTAGGAATGCAGCCGACGATGGAAAGCTTGTCAGCCTCGTCATACATCGCATTTCATCAGTCGATGCAAAGAAATTTTTTAGCGTGGACGCCATTGCTGTGCAGTTTCTTAGTTGTGATTCTAGCGATGACATTAATTAATATGCGCAGACAATGGAAAGAGTTGGATTTTTTCTTTGTGCTCTTTGCCTTGATCTGCGTGCTGGATGAACTCATGATGACCTGGACGGGAAGCTTTCCCTTGGCTCGTGTTTTTCTAAGTTCTCAAGCTCACGGATCGTCCGATGGATGGGAAGTGATCCGTGCACAATGGGTTTACTTGATGTACTGGCGGTTTGCGATGCTGTTCGCGGGCTTTGGATTGTTGTTAGCCTCAATCTTCATCAAGAAGATTGGGTCTCCAATTTCCCGAGATGTCGCTGTTGTCTTTTAGGCAGATTTGAACGGCCCTCTGTGCCTGCGTGTTTTGCTTTCGGATCTGGATAAACTTTGAGTACCTTAGGCAATTCACGGGTTCCCGGTGCCATATAATCGGCGATCAAAAGTTGTCGTGCCTCTTCATGATCCCAAGATAGTGCCTCGGTTAGATAAACCAGCGCGGATTCTACCAAGTTTATCAATGAAATACCGAACGACTGTGCATGACGTTTGCTCATGTATTCACTGAAAGCGAAAAATTCCCAGAAAAAGGACTTATGCTCTTGTTGGATAGAGCGATTTTTTAAAGCTTCTACGAAAGTTTTAAAGTTCCCACTATTTGCAAAAAGATCCCAGAACTTTGAAAAGCGATTCATCTTTTGCAAAGTTTCAAAGTCCATATTTTTCGTACGCAGAATTTGGAACGGTGGATGGTCTGAATAGACCATTTCCCATTCTTTGTCGTGACGAGCGATAGGCGCGCCCTTCAGGCGTTTCAAAATGCCAACTTGAATTTCATCAGGACGCAGCTCTGAAAGGATGTCGAACCCTTTGGCGAAACTGTGGATGTCTTCCCCTGGAAGTCCCGCAATAAGGTCGGCATGGGTATGGACGCCAGTTTCTTCTGCGATGAACTTAAAGTTGTCTTTAACTTTCTCAAGGTCGTTTCGACGGCTGACAAGTTTTGCAACGTCGGTATTCCAAGTTTGGATGCCGATTTCAAATTGCAAAGAACCTGCTGGGAATTTTTTGATCAGCTCGCGGATTTCCTGCGGCAAACGATCTGGCACCATTTCAAAGTGCAAAAAGAGACCCATTTCAATTCGTTCTAAAAAGAAATTCAGAATCTGTGTGCAGGTCGTTGGACTTAAATTAAAAGTGCGATCAATGAATTTAAATTGTCGAGCGCCACGGTCTAAAAGTTTCTGCATGTCTTCCAAGAAGCTTGGAATTTCGAAGCTGCGCACGGATTTATCTAACGAAGATAAGCAGTATTCACAGCGATAAGGACAACCGCGAGAGACCTCTACATAAAGGACGCGGTTTTTGATGTCTTCATCCGAATAGAACTCATAAGGGGAGCGAATGCTTTTAATGTCGGGCAAAGCTCCAGACACAAACTTGTGTTCTGGCAAAATTCCCGCAGTTAAATAGGATTTACAGAAATCATAGAACAAGAAATCTGCTTCGCCCTTGATGGTGAAGTCTGCAACCTGACAAATTGGTTGAGTTTCGCTTTCATGAGTCACTTCCGGG
>JBJTMR010000160.1:0-1965 GCA_046070625.1 Bdellovibrio sp.
GTGTCGTTTCGATTTTAGAAGCCATTGTAATTGCCTTTCTGTAAAGAACGCCCCATCCTAATGAAAATCAGTTGAAAGCTCAACGGGTTGCAGGACTTAGCGCGAGGCATAATTAGCCAAGACGAACCCTCATTTGTTCAAAAATATCGTGATCCTTACCGGGGCCGGATTCTCGGCAGAGTCAGGGATTCGCACTTTTACCTCGTGCGCAGCTCAAAGACCCCCAAATTCAGCCAAATGCCGCGCATTTAGCCCTGGCAGAGCTCGAAAAACACTGGGAAGGTCAATTCTTGTTAGTCACCCAAAATGTCGACAATCTGCATCGAACACCTGGTTGGCCCCGATCGACATAAGTAATTGAGTCACATTTTCATCTGCCTCTCATTTAGAACTACCTCATTGAAAAAAGATGGACGGCGTCATGGTCCCCAAGTTACTTCTGCCCTTCATTTTTTCGCAAACGTTAATGGAAGTTTCATATGTCTAAATTGCTTCGCTTGAACGTATTTTTCGCCTCTGCCGTTTTGGTCCTTTTTGCAGGCACGGCCCACGCCGATGAAAACCTTTATGGCTACATCCGTGGTGCAGAAACTTTGCCGCAAGGAAGCTGGGATATCTATCAAGTTCTGACTTCTCGCACAGATAAAGGCGTCGGCACGTATAGCGCCCTTGATGCTAAAACGGAAATTGAATACGGCATGACCAACAGCTTGTCGGTTTCAGGCGCCTTGTTGATGCAATCCGTATTCTCTCACAACATTATGATCGACGCTTACGTTCCTGCGGATATCAACCAAGGAATGTCTCCA
This sequence comes from Bdellovibrio sp., assembly GCA_046070625.1. Lineage (GTDB taxonomy): Bacteria > Bdellovibrionota > Bdellovibrionia > Bdellovibrionales > Bdellovibrionaceae > Bdellovibrio. The sequence continues at coordinate 810 of JBJTMR010000160.1, forward strand.
TCAGGTATCGAATTTTCTGCCAAGTACAACTTCTTAAGTCCGGCTAAAGACGACATTGGTTTTTCCACCTATATCTCAATCAACCACAAATGGTTGGATATGCATTCAGGCCAAGACAAAGACTCCACGACTATGGAGCTGGAATTCATTTTACAAAAATACTTCCTTGAAGGCGAATTGATCTGGGCTGGTAACTTCGGTACGGAATCCACTTACGCAAAACGCTATGCGGTTCCCAATCTTCCAACTGACTTTGAATGGCCCACTCATCCTGAAATGGAAATCGCTTGGAAAGCGGGAACGGCGGTCAGCTACCGTTTCATTCCTAAATGGTTTGCGGGTGCAGAAATCATCTATGAATCCGAATACGAAACTGAAGTTGGCCAAGAAAGATGGTCTACCTTCCTAGGGCCGAACATTCACTACGCCAGTGAAAAATGGTGGTTTACGGTTACGTACTTCTTGCAACCAGTGGGTGGCGGTCCGGGTTATTCAGGTCAAACTGATGACACTGTTCACTTAATCGAAAAAACGAAACAAGAAGCGCGTCTTAAAGTCGGTTTCAACTTCTAATTTCAAAGGGAGTCGCATTATGAATGGCTTGGTCGCAAAAAACTTATCGCTCGTTATACCTTTAGCCATCGTGATGCCGGCCTACGGCGTTGATTATCTTAACGAAGCTCAGGCGCAAAAAATTCTTTTTCCAGGAGCCGATCAGTTTCTAAAAAAAGATATCACTTTGACGGACGACCAAGTTTCTAAAATCAAGGAACTTTCTGGGACTCGTCAACGTACGAAAACCCCCGCCGTCTGGAGAGTTCAAAACAAATCCACTTTGCTGGGATGGTTCTTTGTCGATGAAGTTGTCGGCAAACATGAATTCATCACTTATGCCACGGCCGTGGATGTCACCGGCAAAGTTCTGGGTATTGAAATCATGAGCTACCGTGAAACCCACGGCGGTGAAATTCGCAACGAAGCGTGGAGAAAAAACTTTAAGGGCAAATCCCTTGCTGATCCTTTAAAACTCGACAAAGACGTGCCCAATATCACGGGCGCAACACTTTCCTGCCGCAATGTTTTAGATGGTGTGAAACGCATACTTATTATCCAACAGGTTTTGAACGGTGAGAAACTTATATAGACGAATGCGCCC